>JALYXG010000417.1 GCA_030947205.1 Chloroflexota bacterium | reverse complement strand
CGCACTTACACAGCAGTTCGCCGTACGGGA
Source organism: Chloroflexota bacterium (assembly GCA_030947205.1). Lineage (GTDB taxonomy): Bacteria > Chloroflexota > Chloroflexia > Thermomicrobiales > JALYUS01 > JALYUS01. The sequence continues at coordinate 8,045 of JALYXG010000417.1, read as the reverse complement.
ACTGGTAACGTCCTAGCCCCCGGCCCCTTCCGTTCCTCGTCGTGGGAAGGGGCCGGGGTTAGGTTCTTTCATTCCCCTTCCCGTTTCGGGAGGGGGTTAGGGGGTAGGCAAATGACCGCAACACAACAAGCGATGAAACCAATGACCGGGGATATCGTGAAGCCGCGTGTTTTCAGCGGCATTAAGCCGAGCGGCGCGCTGCATCTCGGCAATTACCTCGGGGCGATCCGGCGGTGGGTAGAGATGCAGGACGAGTACGACAATGTCTTCTGCATCGTGGACCTCCACGCGATCACCGTCCCGCAGGAGCCGCAGGCGCTCCGTGCGGCGACGCACGAACTCGCCGCTACCTACATGGCGGCGGGACTTTCGCCGGAGAAATGCATCCTTTTCGCGCAGAGCCATGTCTCGGCGCACGCGGAATGCGCGTGGCTCTTCAACTGCCTGACGCCCCTCGGCTGGGCGGAGCGGATGACCCAGTACAAGGACAAGGCGGGCGACCAGCGCGAGCGCTCGTCGGTCGGTCTGCTCGCTTATCCGATGCTGATGGCGGCGGACATCCTGCTCTATCACGCGAATGGCGTTCCAGTTGGTGAGGACCAGAAGCAGCATGTCGAACTGACGCGCGACATCGCCGAGCGGTTCAACCGGCTCTTCGGCGAGGTGTTTACCGTGCCGGAAGCATGGATCGGCGATGTGGCGGCGCGCGTGATGGGTCTGGACGATCCGACGAAGAAGATGAGCAAGAGCGAGGGGACGAACGTCAAGGCGATCATGCTGACCGACACGCCAGAGGCAATCCGCAGCAAGATCAAACGCGCGACGACGGACAGCATCGGCACCGTCGTCTTCGACGAGAGCCGCCCCGGCATCTTTAACCTGCTCTCCATCTATCAAGCATTCACCGGCGAATCGCGTGAGACAATCGAGGGGCGCTTCGCCGGGCAGGGCTACGGCGCGTTCAAGAAGGATCTCGCGGATATAATTATCGAGGGCCTACGCCCCTTGCAGGAGCGATACGCTCAGATCACTGCCGAACCGGGCTACGTCGAGCGCATTTTGAAAGAGGGCGCGGACCGTGCCCGCCCCATCGCGGACGAGACACTTGCGAACGCCAAGCGAGGCATGGGATTGCTCTGAGATAGCAATGGGCAATGAGCAATAACTCTTTCGCGAGAGAGGTGGCATGATGCTGCGTAGGGGCGGCGCTCGAATCACTCTCCCCGGAGCACCGAGGCCTTCCCCACAGCGCCCGCCTCCGCTATCAGCGGCCGGGCGGCACGGGGGCAGAGGATGGGCTGCCGCCACCCGGCTGCCCCACCTGCGTCTGCGCGGGGGCACTGCCACCACCGCTGCCGACGCTCAGGAGGGTGGCTTGGAAGGTGTGGACACCCTGATCGGTGGCGGTGAAGGTAGAGTTGAGGGGCATGATGCGGGTGAAGTCGCGGTTAACTTCTTGGGATACTTCCGTAAAGGCTGCCCCGGATATGCGTTTAGTTGAAGCACTTGAAAAGACACCGTAGACGTAGATTACCCGTGATGATGCCCGATAGGAGCAGGCCGACAAAGCGCACGACTTTCAAAGCCATCTGCATCCCTCCTCTGTTGCGCATCATTGCGCCCCGCTTTTGTCGTGCGGAAGCACGCACCCGTCTGTGGCGCTATCTCGATGCACGATGAGCATTCACAACGCAGTCCTCACTTGCCAACCGGCTAGACGTTGGTGGTCGTGGCATCGTCCGGGGCGGGCGTGGCGGAAGGGACGGTGGCGATAATCTCGCGTACCTCGCCCTTACAGCGTTCCACCGCCGCGCGGATGCGACGTACCGTCTCGGCATCGCCGCGCTTCATCGCGTACTTCGCACCGTTCCAGACGGTCTGTATCAGCTCTTTCGTCTCCTCGGCGAGAAAACGCGCCTCGTGCGGGTTGAAGTTCGGGGTGGATGCTTCGGCGTACCGCGCCCAGAATTCATCTACCGTGGCGCGGTGGGCGGCGAGTTCGGTTTGCCCCGCGTCGGTGAGGCGGTAGGCGCGGCGGTCGCTGCCCTCCTCGGCGCGGATCATGCCCTGGTCGTCGAGCAGTTGCAGCATCGGATAGACCGTGCCGGGACTGGGGGCATACTGCCCGCCCGTGCGCTCCTCGAATGCCTTGATGATCTCATAGCCGTGCTTCGGCTGATCGTTCAGCGTGTCGAGCAGAAGGTAGCGCAGCATCCCGCGCTCGATGGGTGGCCGCCGACCGCCTTCCTCCCAGAACCCGCCGAAACCGGGGGAGCCTCCGGGAGGACCCCCGAACGGCCCCCGCCGACCGCCGCGACCCTCGCCGCGATGTCCGCCCTCCCGATCCCAATGCTTGCCGTCAAACCGGTGTTGTGGCCCGTGCGGGCCGTGTCCATGAAACATTTTTGTATCTCCTTGATGCGATCAAATACAATCGCGATATATCGCGATGTGTCTATGATAGACTCATCGGCACAATCTGTCAAGGGGTGTCGCGCGTGTGTTGCCACCCGTCTTTTCTTTGCGAACCGATTGCGGGGAAGATGACACGCTTTTGTCACACTGCGCATCGCACTGTCACACGCCCGTAACGCCGCGACCGCTATGCTGCATCTGTTCGTAGAGGACCGACGTGCGCACGATGGACACAAAAGGAGGCTCCGATGCAATCATCACTGAAGCGGTACTTCACTTCGACGGCGGCGCTGAGCGCGTTTATCGGTTTCCTGGTGCTCTTCTCTGCCTGCGCGGCAGGGTATGACTACTTTACCGCCGGCCGGGAAAAGGCGAGTGCGGCGGTCTGGACCGGCGACAAGGCCGGTGCGGGGATTGACGGCTTCCTGAAGGGCGCGAACGCGAAGGCGACCAAGAGCGCGCAGAATCCGAACCCGGAAGTCCTGCCCGTGGCGCGCGATCTCAACGTCGGTTTCTTCAGCAAGCACGAGAAGTTCTTCTCCTGGATGGTCGTGCTCGGCGAAATCCTGATGCCAATCGGCGTGCTCTTCTTCCTGCTCATCAAATTTCCCGGCTCGCGTTTCCTGCTCATGGGGATTGCGGGGCTGGCGCTTCTCATGAACATGCTCTACCTCTCCGAAGGTGTGTCGAGCACCAACCCGCCGATGGCCTTCATGTGGCTGACGATTATCTGGCTCGCTGCCACGATGCCGGGCGCCGCGCTGTACCACGCGATTGACGTGCGGCGGCTCTTCGGCAAGGCGACGGTCGAAGCGCCCGCAGCGGTGGATGTCTCGCCTGGGCAGTGGCTCTTTTTCTGGACGGTCATGCTCGTCAGCGGTGCGGCGGCGTGGGCGATGTACCCGTTCGGCACCTATCTCGTCGTCATCCTCGTCAGCATCCTCCTGATGGCGGCGCTCTACGGGATCAATACCTTGTTGGCAAACCGGCAGCATGGCAGTGTCCCGGTTTCGCTGGGGAAGGGCGTCACGGCCTCGTAACAGCGATCATCTTTCCAACATCCGGGATCGGGGGGCGGGCAACCGTCCCCCGTGTCGCGTCATTCGGCGGCATTCATCAGCCGAGGGGAGCGACGTACCGGACGATCAACCAGAAGCAGCAGGCGCTGCCACCAAGCACGAAGAGGTGCCAGAGCGCGTGCGCCTCGAAGACGCCGGGGATCGGGTTCGGCCAGTCGAACAAGAAGACGAGCGCGCCGATGGTGTAGACCGCGCCGCCGACCAGCATCCAAACGAATCCTCGGGTCGGCAGGGCGTGGAAAAGGGCGGGAGCGGCGACGATGCCGACCCAGCCGAGAAGGACATAGTAGGTCGTGGAAATCCAGCGGGGCGCCTGCATCCAGCGCCCCATCATGACGAGGCCGCCGCCGACCAGCCCCCAGATCGTGCCGAGCAGTCCCCAGCGCCAGCCGCCATGCAGCGCGAGCAGACAGACCGGCGTGTACGTCCCCGCGATCAGGACGACGACCATCATGCAGTCGAATCTCAGCAGCCGCGCCCTGGTCGCGGCGGAGACGTGCAGCGAGTGGTGCAGCGTGCTCGCCGTATACAGGGCGATCTGGCTGAGGCCGAAGACGATAAAGCCGATCAGAGCGAGCGGGTTGTGCGCGGTGATGCCCATCCAGAGAAGAATGACGAAGGCGGCGAGCGCCAGCACGATACCGGCGAGGTGGGTCAACCCATTTGCGGGTTCGCGGAGTCTGCGTGTGATACTGATGATCTGTCCCTTTCGCCATGTGGCGCTTCGTTTCGTCTATACCCTTCCGTATCTACGCGAGAGAGAAGCGTGCGTTGCGGTGAAACGGAGAAAGCCTATCACCGTCGGCGGATACACCGTCGCCCGTTCAGCCGGGCGCTTCGAGGCGGTAGCCGAGGCCGGGGAAGGTAGTGATCGGCACCTGGTCGCCCAGTTTGGCGCGCAGGCGACTCACCCAGGTGCGCAGGTACTGGGATTCGTCGCGGAATTCCGCGCCCCAGATACGCGTCAGCAGTTCGCGGTGCAGTAGTACCTTGCCGGGATTACTCGCCAGTTCGGTCAGCAATTCCCACTCGGTGCGCGAAAAGTGGATTTCCGCGTCGCCCCGCGTGACGCGTCGCCGTTCGAGGTCAATCAGCACGTCGCTGTAGCGCAGTTCGCCCGCCGCACCGAGTTGTTGCCCGCTCGTCCGCCGCAGGACGGAGGCGATGCGCGCCGCTAGTTCGTCCGGATTGAAGGGCTTGGTCACATAATCGTCCGCGCCGCTCGTCAGGCCGCGCAGCTTGTCCGCGTCGAGCGTGCGCGCCGTCAGCATAATCACCGGCACATTGGAGGTGGCGCGGATATGGCGGAGCGTCTCGAAGCCGTCCATTCCCGGCATCGTCACATCGAGGACGACGAGGTCCACTGGCTCGTCCTCTAGCACGGCGAGGGCGTCCTGCCCCGTGTGCGCGCTACGGACGTGCATGCCGTCCGTTTCCAGTTTCATCTGGACGAGCCGGACAATCGGCGGTTCGTCGTCCACGATGAGAATCGTCGGTTTCTTGATCATGCCTTCGCATCCTCCACGACAATTGGCAGGGTGAACCGGAAGGTAGATCCTTCCCCCGGCGCGCTCTCCACCCAGAGGCGCCCGCCGTGCGCTTCCACGAGCCGCTGGCAGAGATACAGGCCCAGCCCCATTCCCTGCGCGCCCGTGCTGGCGCGGTGGAAACGCTGGAAGATGCGCGCCTGCTCGGCGACTGCGATCCCCGGCCCCTGATCCCGTACCCAGACCGTCATTAGGGCGTCCGTCGCCTCCGCACCGAGCGTGATCGTCCCGCCGCCGGGGGAGTATTTGGCAGCATTCTCCGCGAGGTTGCGCACCGCCTGCGTAATCAATTCTTCGTCGCCCTCAGCGGGCGGTAGGCGCTTTGGGACATCTACCATGACTTGATGCGTCGAGTAGCGGCCTCGCACTTCCTGTGCCACCTGCCGGAGGATCGGCTGGATCAGGAAGGGATCGCGCTCGACGTGCAGCCGCCCGGCCTGGTATGCGGCGAGAGCGAGCATATTTTTCAGCATGCGCGACAATCGCTCGCTCTCATTGATGAGGTCCACGCGGAGCGCGTCGCGGGACGCGAGCGGCAGGTCGTCGCCCTGGGTGAGGAGCATGTAGGCCGCCCCCTGAATCGTCGTCAATGGCGTCCGCAGTTCGTGGGAGATGAGTGAAAGGAAATCGTCCTTCAACTGCTCCGCCTCACGCGCCTTCGTCACATCGCGGAACAGACTGACGACCGTCGCCACTCTGCCCTTATCGTCGCGCACCGGGATCGCGCTGACTGCCAGATGCACAGGCCGACTGTCTGAATCGTGGATCACCACCTCCTCGTTAATACTGCCTTCGCCTTGCAGGAGGGCGCGGGCGGTCGGGGTGTCCCGCACGGCGAGCGGCTGCCCGGCAGGTCGCTCCGGATGGAAGCCCACCGCCGGTTCCGCGAATCCGCCCTCCGGGAGCGTCGCGTAGCCGAGCAGGTCGCGCGCCAGTTGGTTCGCCATCAGGACGCGCCCGCCCGGCGCCTCGCGGATCATCACCGCATCCGGCATGTGATCGAGGATCGTCTGCAACTGACGGCGTTGCGCCTCGCTCTCGGTGAATCGCCGCGCGTTCGCGACCGCGATAGCCGCGTGCCGTGCCAACCGCTCGACGATCCGCTGATCCTCGGCGGTGAAGTCGTTCCCGCCCTCTTTGTCCGTCAGATACAGGTTGACGATTGTGTCGTCGCGGACGCGGATCGGCACGCCGAGGAAACTGGTCATCGGTGGGTGGTGCGGCGGGAAACCGACGGAGCGGGGATCGTCGTGCATGTCCTTCAAACGGAGCGACTGCTGTTCTCGGATCAGCACGCCGAGGATGCCGTGCCCACGCGGCAGGTCACCGATCACCTCTCGCTCGGTCGCGGAGATACCGGCGGTGATGAAGTCGGTCAGATAGCCGTCCGCCCCGGCGATGCCGAGGGCGCCGTAGCGCGCGCCGATGAGCGAGCGGGCGAGATCAACAATCCTTTGCAGGACGGCGTCGAGATCGAGTTCGGACGCGATGGAGAGGATCGTGTCATCGAGCGCGTCGAGTTGGTCGAGGAGGTGATCGGCGGCGCTGTCCGGCATGTTCGTTTCCTATACGAAGGCGCGTCATCCCACCCCCACTCTAGCATAAATGGCGCTGCATGCGTCGCCAGAAGCGGACGCCGGGTGATCGCGTGGAGTATGATTGCCGCCGCACCAGCGGGACGGAATAGTACGTGGGGAGGCAAATGATGGCACAGGGATTCAACGCGCCGGGCATCGTCAAGCCGGTCGGCATCTTTTCCAGCGCGGCGTGGCAGCCGCCGGGGCGTGTGCTGCACATCTCCGGGCACGTTTCGCAAGATATGGGCGGGAATATCGTCCACGAGGGGGACATAGTCGCGCAGACGCGGCAGGTGCTGGAGAACATTCGCAGCGTCCTTGCCAGCGTCGGCGGAACGATGGCCGACATTCAGAAAATGACGATCTACGTCACTGACCTGTCGCGCCTGATAGACCTCCGTGCTGTGCAGGCGGAGTTCTTCTCGCTGCCCTACCCGGCGAGCACGCTCGTCCAGGTTTCGGCGCTCGTTCGTCCCGAATACCTGATCGAGATCGAGGCGGTCGCCGTCATCCCGGAGGATCGCGTCAGGGAGCCGACCTAAACCCCAACCCCCTTCCCGCGAGGAAGGGGGAGCGAGCCTCCGCATCATTGGGGTGTTGAACGTGAGGCACGGCATTCGCATGAGTCACCCCCTCCCACGCTGAAGGACGGAGGGGGCGGGGGGTTAGGTAACCATGCTGAAAATCACCGGAGTGCGGACGTTTATTGTGGACGGCGGGTTCCGACCGTGGACATTCGTGAAAGTTGAGACGAGCGATGGGACCGTTGGCTGGGGCGATTGCACGGACTGGGGTTCGCCAAAACCCGTCGCCGCGATGGTCGAGCGGATGGCGGAGGAGATCATCGGGCGCGACCCGATGCAGGTGGAGCGCATTTGGTGGGACCTCGACACGATGTCTGTGCGCCACACCGGCGGCATCGCGTCCAAGGCGATGTCCGGCATTGATTCCGCGCTCTGGGATATTCGCGGCAAGGCGCTGAACGCGCCCGTCTGGCAATTGCTCGGCGGCAAAATGCGCGACGAATTGCGCCTCTACTGGTCGCATTTCGGCAGCACCCGCGCCACGCGCGCCGAACGGCTCGGCCTGAAGAAAGTCGAAACGACGGACGACCTGCGCGCCCTCTGCGAAGAAGTGCGGGAGCGCGGCTACACAGCGGTCAAGACCAATCTGTTCGCCCTCGCGGATCGCCCGGACGCCCTGCCCGTCGCCAACCACGCGGGCGACCATCCGGGGAATCTGCCAACCGGCACGCAGCGGAACGCCGAGGCGATCGTCGGCACGCTGCGCGACGCGCTCGGCCCGGATGTGGACATCGCGCTCGATGTCGCCTTCCGCTTCAAACTCGGCGGGGCGATCAAACTGGCGCAGGCGTTGGAGCCGTACAACCTGATGTGGCTCGAAGTGGAGACCTTCGACCCGGCCGC
>JALYXG010000408.1 GCA_030947205.1 Chloroflexota bacterium | reverse complement strand
GGGCAGGCGCCCGCGCCCTCGGCAATCACGCGGTTGCGCTCGGCGAGGAGGCGCACTGCGCCCTTCAGTTCGTCCTCCGTGGCGGTGAACGCGCCATCGAGCAGGGCGGAGGCGCGCTCCCACATTTCCGGGAAGACGAGTTTGCCCGCGATGCCGTCTGCGAACGACGGCGTGTACGTGATCTCCACCGGCTTGCCCGCGCCGAAGGCCGGGGTGAGCGGGGCAGCGTTTGCCGCCTCGGTCGCGTAGATTTTCGTTTGCGGCCTTAGCGCCCGCAGCGCGGTGGCGATGCCGCACGCCAGCCCGCCACCACCGAAGGGGATGAGCACGGTGTCCACATCGGGCAAGTCTTCGAGGATTTCGAGACCGATCGTGCCATTGCCGGCCATCACGCGCTCGTCGTCAAAGGCGTGGATAAAGGTCGCGTCAATGCCGGGGTAGGAACGCGTCGAAAACGTCTGCCACCACGTATCGAACGGGACGGGGATCACTTCACCGCCCATCCGCTTGACCGCCGCGATCTTGGTTTCCGGTGCGGTATCGGGCACAACGACCCAGCAGGGGATGCCGAGTCGTTGCGCCCCGAAGGCGACGCCCTGCGCCATGTTCCCCGCGCTCGCCGTCAGCACCCCGCGTGACAGTTCCTCCGGCGGCAAGGCGCGCATCGCATTGTGCGCGCCGCGCAGTTTGAAGGAGCCAATCGGCTGTAAGTTCTCCAGTTTCAGGTAGATCTCGGCGGGCGCGTCCGGTAGCCGCAGCCGCACGAGCGGCGTCCGTACCGCGACCTCCGCGACGATTGGCCGCGCCGCCCAAATATCCGCAATCGTCACCATCGTCCGTTCCCCGCTCTCCGTACCCGTCGGGGTTACGCGTTCGTATTCCGTATCACGGGAGAAGGCGCATCATGGATCAGCCCGCGCGCCTCGCTCTCCGGTCGCGACTCCCTCGGACTGGTCACGTCCTTCCGGGGTTCTCGCATCCCCGTTGTCATGGCCTCGCTTTCCGGCCGCGGCTCTTGCGGGCCTGCCGCCTCCGCCGCATGGGCGAGACGTCGCTGGGCGCGCACTTCCTTGTCCGCTTCTTCGTCACCCTCGATCCACGTTGCGAAGAGATGCGTTGTTCCCCGCCGCACCGTGAGACTGACCTCGAACTCATGGCCCTCATCGCACCAACATTGGATGCAGATGTCCGGGAAATCGCGGTCCACCGCCCCCCGTGGGATCAGCGGATACTCCCGGCTCCGGTGGAGGGCGGAGCCGAGATGCACATTCGACCCATCGTCCGTTCCCACCCCGCGCGCCCGACAAACGGGGCAGGGCAGAACCGCGTCGCGCGCGGTTACCTCCACACGCAACGTGCGCCCGTCGGTTTCCGATCCCTTCCTGCTTACTACGACCATGCTTCCTCCACCTCCCGTGTATTTGCGCCCACCCCGGCGCACCGATCAACATTATGTCGAGTCCCACATGCGGATGATAGCCATTTGCCGCGCGGAATGCAAACAGCCGCCAAGTATATCTCCGCCGCATGTGTGGTGGTCCGACCATTTTTCGCCCTTTTCGCCGTGTCTAGCCTCCTGCGGATGTTCCTGCTACCATCGCCGCAAGAACGAATGGAGGAGCAGCCTTGAATGCCACCGCGCAACGCGTCGCCGACGCCCTCGCCGCCCTGGGGGTTAAAACGGCAGTGATCGAGTTTGCCGAAAGCACCCGGACGGCGGAAGAAGCGGCAGCGGCTATCGGCACGCAGGTCGCGCAGATCGTCAAGTCGCTCGTCTTCATGGCGGGGGATGCGCCGGTGCTGGCGCTCGTTTCCGGCACGAACCGGCTCGATCCGGCCCGTCTCGCGGCATGGACGGGCGATCCGCCACGCCGCGCCAGCGCCGATCAGGTTCGCGCGGTGACGGGCTTCGCCATCGGCGGTGTCCCGCCCATCGGCCACAGCCAGCCACTCCGCACCTTCCTCGATCGCGACCTGACGCAGTACGAGGTCGTTTTCGCGGCGGCGGGTACGCCCCACGCCGTCTTCGCCATCGCGCCCGCCGAACTCGCGCGCATCACCGGCGGCGAGATCATTGACCTTGCCGCCCGACCGGCGGATTGACAACCACATGGCGTCTTACGCGGCTTTCGGTCTGCGGCAGGAGCCACCGGCGGCTGACGACCGACGACGGTTCCATTGACGCCCTTCGCCACGCGCTGATAGGATCAGCCCATCAAGCGGTGCATGTCACATGTCTGAAACGGGTGCCCACGCCGTCGTTTATCGCGGAGATGGATCCATATGGGGGAATACATCGTCCGTCGCGTGGCGAGCATGGTTCCGGTACTGCTCATCGCCAGCGTGATCTCGTTCGGCCTCCTGTATGTCCTGCCCGGCGATCCCGCAATCGCCGTCCTCGGCGACAATGCCGGGAATCAGGCGACGTATCAGGCGCTCCGGCACGACTTCGGGCTTGACCAACCCGTCTATGTCCAGTACGGGAAGTGGCTTGGCCGCGTCGCGCACGGCAACTTCGGCACGTCTGTTCGCACCAACGAGCCAGTGACGAAAATTCTGCTCCGGCGGCTGCCGGTCAGCCTCTATATCGGCTTTGCCGGTCTCTTGATTGGGATCATCATCGGGTTGACGGCGGCGGTAATCTCGGCGCTCCGGCCGGGGAGCAGACTCGATACCACCGCGTCCGTCGCCGCACTCGGCGGCATTGCGCTGCCGAGTTTCTTTCAGGCGCTGATCTTCGTCTACGTCTTCGCGGTCTTACTCCACTGGGTCCCGCCAAGCGGCTATACGTCACCCTTCGTCAACTTGCCGCTCAGTCTGCGGATGCTCGCGCTCCCGGCGATTGTGCTCGGCACGCATTCTTCGGCAGTCATCATGCGGCAGGGCCGCTCCGCGCTGCTCGAAGTGCTCGGGCAGGACTACATCGCGACGGCGCGGGCGAAGGGATTGCGCGAGCGGCGCGTCATCGTGCAGCACGCCCTGAAAAACGCCCTGATCCCGATTGTCACGATCATCGGCCTGCAAATCGGTCAACTCGTCTCCGGCGCGGCGATTGTCGAGACGGTCTTCGCGATCCCCGGCGTCGGGCGGGCGGCGGTGGACGCGATCGCGAACCGCGACTATCCCCTGCTCCAGGGGGCTGTACTGATGCTGGCGCTCGCCGTGATGGTCGCCAATCTGATCACCGATCTGACCTACGG
>JALYXG010000378.1 GCA_030947205.1 Chloroflexota bacterium | reverse complement strand
GCGGTTCGGCACGAAGGAGATCGGCGAGGTAATCGCGCCCGCGATTGGTTTTGCGGAGCGGGGCTTCCCGATAGACTGGTATCGGGGCATGCTGATCTCGTCGGAGGAAGCGGTGATCCGGCGGGATGCCGAAACGGCGCGCATCTTCCTGCGTGATGGTGTCGCACCCGCCCCGCACTTCGGTGGACAACTGACGCTGATCGCGCAGCCCGACCTCGCCAACACGCTCCACCGCATCGCGGATAAGGGGCCGGACGGCTTTTATCGGGGCGAAACCGCCGAGCGGATTGCCGCGCATCTGGACAAACTTGGCGGCATCCTGACCACCGACGACCTCGCGCGCTACGAACCGACCGTGGTGGACCCGCTCGTCATTGAGTACCGCGATGTCGAACTTGTCCTGCTGCCGTACCAGGCGGGCGGCATCACGACCGGCGAGGCGTTCAACATCCTCGATGGCGTGGATCTGCGCTCCACCGGTTTCAACACCGCCGCGACGCTCCATCAGATCGCCGAGGCGAGCCGCCGCAGTTACGCCGACCGCTTCGCGTATGTCGGCGACCCGGACTTCAGCGACGTGGATTGGCAGCAACTCGCCGCCAAAGAATACGCCGCACGCCGCCGGGCGGAGATTGACCCGCAACGCGCTTCCATGCCGAAGCCGGGCCAGGGGATCGTGCGCGGCGGCATCGCGGGGCGCATGGTCGTGCAGGCGGACGGCGGCTGCACGACGCATCTCTCCGTCGTGGATCGGGAGGGCAACATGGTGGCGTTGACACAGACGCTGACATTGATCTTCGGCTCGGCGGTGACAGTGCCGGGGACGGGCGTGCTACTGAACGACAACATGAACCTGTTCGACCCGATCCCCGGCGGGGCAAACGAGATCCGACCGTGGAAGCGTCCGGCGTCGAGCATGGCGCACGTCATCGCGGTGCGGGACGGCGTGCCGATCCTCGCGGTCGGCGCGCCGGGTGGGCGACGGATCATGGACACCTGCCTGCAGATGACGCTCGACACGATTGACTTCGACATGGATATCGCCGCCGCCTGCGCCGCGCCCTTGATAGACTGCGCGGGGCCGGAGCTGCTCGTAGACGACCGTGTACCCGCCGCGACGCGGGCAAAACTGCGCGCGATGGGGCACAACGTCGTGGATGTCGCGGTGTCGTTCTCGCCGCGCGGCTTCGCCAGCCCGACAGGCGTGACGGTTGATTCAGTGAGCGGGCTGCGCTGCGGCGGCGCGGACCCCTTCGGTGCGGGTATCGCGGCGGGTCGTTAGTTGCGCCATCAACAGGAGGGAGTTTGCCATGACTGTCCAACTCAGCGCCCCGGAAATCGCAACGCAATCTGATGCCCCCGAGCATCCGCTGACGCCAGTGACGGCAGGAGAGATCATGGCGGCGGTCGCGCTTGTGCGGGCGAGCGGCAGGATTGGGGAGCGCGTACGGTTCGCCTCGATCACCCTGCAGGAGCCGCCAAAAGAGGATGTGCTGCATTACCGGGCGGGTGACCCTTTCGAGCGGCACGCCTGTATCGTCCTCCTCGATACTGCGGAAAATGCTGTCTATGAGGTGATCGTTTCGATCACACAGGGTCGGATCGTCGGATGGGAGCATATCCCCGGTGTGCAGCCGCAGATCATGTACGACGAGTTCGTCGCGTGCGAGGCGGCGTGCAAGGCGGATCCGGCGTTCCGCGCGGCGCTCGCGAAGCGCGGCGTCACCGATATGGACCTCGTGATGGTCGAGCCGTGGTCGGCGGGTGACTACGGCGACGCGGACGACCGGGGGATGCGCCTGACGCGCGCCCTGATGTTCGTGCGATCCGCATCGCACGACAACGGCTATGCCCGCCCGGTCGAGGGATTGGTTGCGGTGGTGGACCTCAACGCGATGCGGATCGTCCGCCTGGAAGACGCCGGCGTCGTGCCGCTGCCGCCGGAGCCGGGCAACTACGCCGCCGAATACATCCCCACGATGCGCACGGACCTGAAACCGATCGCGATTACGCAGCCGGAAGGGACGAGTTCTTCGGTAGACGGCCACGCTGTGACATGGCAAAAGTGGCATTTCCGCATCGGCTTCACGCCGCGCGAAGGGCTGGTGCTGCACACCATCGGCTACGAAGATGGCGGGCGCATTCGGCCCGTCATCTACCGCGCCGCGCTGTCGGAGATGGTCGTGCCGTATGGCGACCCAAGCCCGAGCCACAATCGCAAGAATGCCTTTGATGTCGGCGAATACGGCATCGGCCTGATGGCGAACGCGCTCGAACTCGGGTGCGACTGCCTCGGCGAAATCCGCTACTTCGATGCCTTCCTCAATAACAGCCGGGGCGATGTCGTGCGCTACCAGAATGCTGTTTGTCTACACGAGGAGGATACGGGCATCCTGTGGAAGCACTACGATTGGCGCACAAACCAGACGGAAGTGCGCCGCTCGCGCCGCCTCGTCGTCTCCTTTATCGCGACGGTCGGCAACTACGAGTACGGCTTCTACTGGTACTTCTACCAGGACGGCGCGATCGAATATGAAGTCAAACTGACGGGCGTCATCAACACCGGCGCGCTCCCGCCCGGCGAGACGCGGAAGTATGGCACGATGGTCGCGCCGCAATTGTATGCGCCGAACCACCAGCATTTCTTCAATGTGCGCCTCGACATGACGGTGGACGGCCCGGCGAACTCCGTCTACGAGGTCCATACTGTCGCGGAACCGCCGGGGCCGGAGAACCCGCACGGCAACGCCTTTTATGCGCAGTCCACCCTGCTCATGACGGAGCGGGAGGCGCAACAATCGGTTGATCCGCTCAACGCGCGCTACTGGAAGATCGTCAACCCGTCGGTATCGAACGGCCTCGGGCAGCCCGTCGCGTACAAACTGGCGCCGGGGGAGAATACGCGCTCCTTCGTGGACGCGGATTCGTTTGTCCGCCGCCGCGCGGGCTTCATGGGGAACCACCTCTGGGTGACGCCGTACGACCCGGCAGAGCGGTACGCGGCGGGCGACTACCCGAATCAGCATCTGGGGGGAGCGGGTCTGCCCGCCTACACCGCACAAAACCGGGCGATTGCGGATACCGATCTCGTCGTCTGGTACACGATGGGCCATCACCATATCCCGCGCCCGGAGGACTGGCCGGTGATGCCAGTCTCGCGGATCGGCTTCATGCTCAAGCCGCTCGGTTTTTTCGACCGCAACCCATCGCTCGATGTGCCGCCGGAGATGGCGCACGGCGCGTGCTGTCACGAACAATGACGGGGTGGCGTAGGCTTCAGCCTGCGCGAGAGACCGCAGGCTGGAAAGCCCGCGCTACCAGATCAGGGACTACCGGGGACGCAGACTGAAGCCTACGCTACCAAGGAGTATCACGATGACAAAGAATCTGATCGGCGGCACATGGACGATGCCGGAGCGGGAAACGGCCCCGATCTATAACCCGGCGACGGGAGACGAGATCGAGCGCGTGCCGCTTTCCGGCGCTCAGGAGGTGGACGGGGCCGTGCAAGCGGCGGCGCGGGCCTATCAGTCGTGGTCGCAGACGCCGGTGATGGACCGTGTGCAACTGATGTTTCGCTACAAGGCGCTGCTGGAAGAACATATTGATGAACTGGCGGCGATCGTCACGCGGCACCACGGCAAGACGCTCGACGAGGCGCGCGGCGAGGCACGACGCGGCATCGAGGTCGTGGACTTCGCCTGCGGCGCGCCGACGCTGCTGCAAGGGCGGACGCTGCGGCAAGTCAGCAGCAGCGTAGATCAGGACTACTACCGCTACCCGCTCGGCGTCGTCGCGGGCATCCCGCCCTTCAACTTCCCGGTGATGATCCCCTTGTGGATGTTCCCGCTCGCCGTCGTCGCGGGCAATACCTTCATCCTCAAGCCCTCGGAGCGGACGCCGCTCGGCGCGGTGCGGCTGGCGGAACTCTTCCTCGAAGCGGGTTTCCCGGAGGGCGTGCTGAACATCGTCCACGGCGCGAAGGAGGCGGTGGACGCGCTGATTGCGCATCCCGGCGTCGCGGCGATCTCGTTCGTCGGCTCGTCCGGGGTGGCGAACTACGTCCACACCGAGGCGGCGAAGCACGGCAAGCGTGTGCAGGCAGCGGGCGGCGCAAAGAATCATATCGTCATCCTGCCGGATGCCGACCTCGATCTGGCGATCCCCGCCGTGATGAACTCCGCCTTCGGCAATGCGGGTGAGCGCTGCCTCGCGGGGAGTGTCGCCGTCGCAGTAGGCGCGGTGCAGGGGCCGCTGCTGGAAGCGTTGCAGGCCGAGGCGCGCAAACTGACCGTTGGCCCCGGCGACGAGCCGGGCGTGCTGGTTGGCCCGCTGATCCGGGACGAGCACCGCGCGCGGGTCGTCGGCTACGTCGAACAAAGCGAGCGGGAGGGTGCGACCGTGCTCGTGGACGGGCGGGAATACCTCGACCGCCCCGGCTACTTCCTCGGCCCGACGATCCTGGACAATGTTTCGGCGGAGATGGCGGCGGGCCGCGACGAGATTTTCGGCCCCGTCCTTTCCGTCTCGCACGCCGCGACGCTCGACGAGGCGATCGCGCAGGCGAATCAATCGAGCTTCGGGAACATGGCAACGGTCTTCACATCGAGTGGATCGTCGGCGCGCGCCTTCCGTGAGCGGGTCGAGGCGGGGATGATCGGCGTCAATGTCGGTGTCGCGCAGCCCTTCGCCTTCTATCCCTTCTCCGGCTGGAAAGGCTCGTTCTTCGGCGACTTGCACATCCACGGCACCGACGGCGTGGACTTCTACACACGTAAAAAAGTCGTCGTCTCGCGTTGGTAGGAGTGGTAGCGTAGGCTTATGAACCTTAAAAACTTGATTGGGTACTGGGTTCACAGGCTGGAAAGCCTGTGCTACCGGTAGCCGGGCGCCCTCTGGGCAGATTTCCAGCCTGCTGCCCCACGATTACCCAGTTAAGTTGGTAATGTTCATAAGCCCGCCACCACCAAGAAATTGCCCCAACTGCGTACGTCCTATTGGTAGAGGGGTACGGCAACGTGGATCATGACTCAACAATCGTGACGCATCCGGCGCGCACCCCCCGGACGGTGCCGCCCGGTGGGCAAAACGCGCTGCTGGAAAGTTTCTCGGCGATCGCCGAAGCGCTCACCAGTAGCGGCGACCTCGCGACCGTGCTGCAATGCATCGCCGAGGAGTCGCTGCGCCTGCTGCACGCGACATCAGCGCGCGTCCGCATGCCCGACGCCACCGGCACGCAACTGTTGCTCGCCGCGCTCGCGGACGATGAAGAGTCCGATTTTCGCCTCCCGCCGCCCGACCCGGCCAGTTACCTTCGCACGGACTCCATCGCCGGCAGGGCGTTTCGGACTAATCAGGTCTATGTGGCGCGCGGCGCCCCCCGGCGAGGAGTCCCGGAAGAGCAATATGCCATGCACTGCACCGTGCCGCTGACCACACGGAACCGGACGCTCGGCGTCCTGACGATCTGGCGCGTCACCG
>JALYXG010000367.1 GCA_030947205.1 Chloroflexota bacterium | reverse complement strand
GCACTCCTCAGTAAACCCGTGTCGCGCGATGAGAACCGTTTGTAGCCGACAGTATTTCACGCACAATCAATGTTCGCAAGGTGGACGTCGCGCGGTTCCGGTGGGTAGTCCGGTGACCGTTTGCGTGGTTTCGTCGTGGTGTGCGGCCGCGAAGAACCGCACACTGGGAGGGAACACCAAACGGTTCAACGTCCGCGACAAGAAGGAGGTTCCACAATGGTTGCATCGGTCGGTACCCGCACCCTTTTCCCGCACGCGTCAACCTTACCCTCATCGCCGTGCTCCTGCTGCTCGCGCTCACCCTCCCAGGCGGCGCGACCGGCGGCGTGACCACTCGCCGTCGCCGCGCCTTCCCGCTGCTCGAACGCACCGGAGGATCAAGTCGGTGGGAATTCCGGTGACAACTTGCGTGGTTTCGTCGTGGTGTACGGCGGCGACCGACCGCACACTGGTTGGAACGGCGAAGCGTTCTTCGCGGGCTACTCAAATAGGGGAGGGGAAACCAATGGACGATCATGTACGGCAACAAAACCCCAATGCATCTGCTGAGGCGGGAGCGACCCGGCGCGTGAACCGACGTGCCGCACTCAAGCGGCTGGGCGCCTTCGGCCTCGCCGCATCCAGCTTCGGTGCGCTCTCTTCGTTGAGCCTGCTCCCCGATCGCGTTGTCCAGGCGGCGCCGACCGGCTACCCGGATATCCAGTTCAACATCGGGCAGTACATCCCGCCCGCCCGGACGATCGACGGCATCGCGATGGCCATGCCGCCCGTCTACACGCTTTTCGTCACCGCCAAGCTCACGCGCCACGGCGCGCCCGCCAAGCACGATCAGCAGAGGCTGGCCGACGCGTTGGAGATCATCGAGGACGCCTACCTCTTCAGCCCCAGCGGCGTCTTCGTACATGTCGCCTACGGCAAGCCCTATTTCGACCGGCTGCCCGCCGCGCTCGTCGCCGCGCATATGCCGCTCTTCAAGGGGACAAGCGAAGCGGTCCTCCAGGAGGCCGTGCCCGGCCCGACCGATGTCTCGTCCGTCAACCCCGGCGTCACCAAGCGGACGTTCAACGTCCCGCTGCGGATCGAGGCGAACGACTTGCTCATCACCCTGCGCGGCGACAGCCTCGACATCCTCACCGATGTGGCGGACTGGCTGAAGGGGAGCAACCGGCTACATGACCGCCATGTGGTCTCGTCGGACCTGAGCGAACGTTTCGCCTTCACCTCGACGCGCGTGATGTTCGTGCAGATCGGTCTGCCGCGCAAGATGGCCGACCACCACGACCTGCCCTACGCGCACCGCGTCAACGACAAGTCGCCGATGTGGATGGGCTTTTTCAGCCAGCAGGCGAACGGCTTCGGCCCGGCGGAGATCGCGACCTTCCAGGGCAACGCCTCGGCGCGGTTCACGGGCATGGGTGCCGCCCTCCGCCCGGTCGCCCCGGGCGACTATCTCTTCAACGGTTCGATCCAGGTCCTCTCGCACAATATCCTCGACTTGCCCGAGTGGTACGCCGATGGGCAGACCTACGCCGAGCGCGCGCAGCTGATGTTCCGCTCGAATCCCGCGCCCAGCACCGGTGACGCTGACCAGTACAAGAACGGCGGCGGCCCGGCTGCCTTGCCGAATCTCGTCGTGCCGTCCGACGCATCCGGCAATAGCGACGCGCTCAACGACGCGCAACAAAACCACCGCCTCGGGCACCTGCAGGCGCTCCAACGGGCGACGCGCGCGCCGGACGGGACGATCATCCCGCAGCGGGTGGACGGGCCGGGGTTCGACGCGATGGATGTGCCGGACGGCTCGAAGCAGCCGAAGCTGCAGTTCTCCGTCTTCCTGCCGTCGGCGCAGAACTTCGCGAAGGCGCGCGTGAACGCGGCGGGGACGGACCTGTCGCCGTCGCAGGTGCCGCCGGGCCACAACGGGATCGAGCGGTTCATGACGGCGACGCGGCGGCAGAACTTCCTTTGCCCGCCCCGCGCGCACCGTGCCTTTCCGTTGCTCGAACTCACGTAGCGCGACTCGGTGGGCATTCCGATGAACTCTGTGCGTCGTTTCGTCGTGGAGCGCGCCTCCCCGACATCCGTCTGGTCGTCGTATGCGGGGGAAATGGCTGTCCACATCAACCTCGATATGTTGGCGGAGGCGCTGCCGGACCGACGCCGATCCGCCCCGCGTGATTCCGCCTGGAGATGTCAGAAAGGAGGCGCCGCGCCGCGTACAGCGAGTACCCTTGGAGATCGTCTACCTGCAACAATGGCAATAAAGGAGCAAATCGAATGGCAAGCGCACTGGAACTCGACACGGCAACGACGAATCCGGCGCCGGACTTCGCGGCGATCAAGGCGAAGCAGCGGCAGACGTGGGCGACCGGCGATTACGCCGTGATCGGCACGGCGATCCTGTACATGGCGGAGACGCTCTGCGAAGCGATGGACCTGCGTGCCGGGCAGCGCGTCCTCGACGTGGCGGGCGGCAGCGGCAACGCCGCCCTCGCCGCCGCTCGCCGCTTCTGCGTGGTGACCTGCACCGATTACGTCCCCGAACTACTCGACCGGGGGCGGGAGCGGGCCGCCGCCGAGCGGCTCCCGATCACCTTCGAGGTGGCGGACGCCGAGGACCTGCCCTACCCGGACGGGTCGTTCGACGCCGTCACCTCCACCGTCGGCGTGATGTTCGCGCCCGATCAGGAGCGGGCGGCGGCGGAGCTGCTGCGCGTCTGCACGCCGGGTGGCACGATCGGCCTCGCGAACTGGACGCCGGACGGCTTTCTCGGCGAACTGTTCCGCATCGTCGGCAAATATGCGCCACCGCCCGCCGGGGTCAAGCCCGCGGCCCTTTGGGGTACGGAGGAGCGCCTGCACGAACTCCTCGGGGAGGGCGTCGTGTCGCTCGTCGCGACGCGGCGCGCGTTTGTCTTCCGTGCCCGCTCGGCGGATCACTGGATCGCGATGTTCCGCGAGTATTACGGACCGATCAACAAGGCGTTCGCCGCGCAGGACGCGGCGGGGCAGGCGGCGCTGGCGGCCGACCTCGACGATCTCCTGCGCCGCCACAACCGGGCGACGGACGGCACGATCGCCGCCTCCGCCGACTATCTCGAAGTGATCGCAACCCGGCGATAGCGGCCGACGGCACCGTCAGGCGCCAGGCGTCAGGCGTGCGGCAACCCGCGTTGAGGGCAGGGCGGCGCTCGCATTATTCCCATGCGGTGACTATACTCGCCGGTGAGCGCGGGAAAGAACAATCTACTGCCCCGATGGGCGCGAAAGGAGATATACATGCCGAAGTTTGTTATCGAACGCGAGATCCCCGGTTGCGGCGATTGGCCGGCGGATCAACTCAAGGCGGTTGCCCAGACCTCGTGCGGCGTGCTGAGCGAGATGGGGCCGCAGATCAGCTGGATCGAGAGCTACGTGACGGGGGACAAGATATACTGCGTCTACATCGCGCCGAACGAAGAGATGGTGCGCGAGCACGCCCAGAAGGGCGGGTTCCCCGCGAATCGGGTTTCACAAGTCCGGACGATGATTGATCCGACGACCTCGGAGGGCTAGGGACCGGTCGCCCGGCAGCCAGCATCCTTTCCCGCTCTCAGTCCGAGTCTCGTAGGAGTTCGGCAGCTAGGGCAATTTCCTGGTGGTGGCGGGCTTATGAACATCAAAACTTAATCGGGTACTGGTAGCAGCAGGCTGGATATCCTGCTGCTACCAGTACCCGATTAATTGCGTACGTTCTAACACCCACGCGGCACGACACGAAAGGAGCAATGGAATGACTGACGATACACAACATCGGACGGTACCGGCACGGGTGAGGGCGATCATGCACGACAGCCGTTTCCTCGTCGTGTTTCTCGCGCTCGTCGCGCTTCCCGCTTTGCCCGTCCGGGCGACAACGACGTTCACCGATCCGCAGGGCCGCTTCAGCGTCCTGCTCCCCGACGGCTGGCAGCAGGACACGACGGCGTCAAACCCCGGCCTGATCGTCCAGTACCTCACCACGAACCCGAACGGTGCCTTCAACATCGCCGCAACGCCCCTGC
>JALYXG010000365.1 GCA_030947205.1 Chloroflexota bacterium | reverse complement strand
TCCCCAATCAGGGCGACGAGGATCAGTACAAGAATGGTGGTGGCCCGGCAGCGCTGCCGAACCTTGTCGTGCCGTCCGACGCGCACGGCAATAGCGACGCGTTCAACGATGCACACGAGAAGCATCGCCTTGGGCACTTGCAAGCGCTCCAACGGGCGACACGCGCGCCGGACGGGACGATCATCCCGCAGCGGATGGACGGGCCAGGCTTCGACGCGATGGATGTGCCGGACGGCTCCAAGCAGCCGAAGTTGCAGTTCTCCGTTTTCCTGCCGTCGGCGCAGAACTTCGCGAAGGCGCGCATCAACGCGGCGGGGACGGACCTTTCGCCGTCGCAGGTGCCGCCGGGCCACAACGGGATCGAGCGGTTCATGACGGCGACGCGGCGGCAAAACTTCCTCTGCCCGCCCCGCGCGCACCGCGCCTTCCCGTTGCTCGAACTCACCTAGCATGACGCGGTTGGGCATTCCAGTGACCCTTGGAGATGGATGTCCCTATCAACCGCGATGTGTTGACCGAGACACTGCCGAACCAACGCCTATCCGCGCTCGCGTGATTCCACCCGGAGATGTCAGAAAGGAGGCGCCGCGTACAGTGAGTACTCTCGGAGATCGTCTACCTGCAACAATGGCAGTAAAGGAGCAAACCGAATGGCAAGCGTACCGGAACTCGATATGGGCAAACTGCAAACCTTCGCCTTCAAGATCGTCGGCGATGTCACCGCCCAGCAGATGGGCCCCTTGAGCACCATTGGGGATCGCCTCGGCCTTTTCCGCACCCTCGCGACCTCCGGGCCGATGACGAGCGCGGAGTTCGCCGACCGCGCGCAGATCAACGAACGATACGGGCGCGAGTGGCTCTCGGCGATGGCCTGCCACGGCTATATTGACTACGACGACGCGACCAAGCAATTCACCCTGTCGCCAGAGCACGCGATGGTGCTCGCGAACACCGAGAGCCCCTTGTATCTCACAGGCTTGATCACGATGGCGCAGCCGTACTGGGCGAATATCGACCTGCTGGCCGGGGCGTTCAAGCACGGCGGTGGCGTGCCGCAGGAGCACTACGGCGAGCACTTCTGGTGCGGCTTCGAGCAGTTCACCTACACCTTCTTCCGCAACAGCATGGTCCAGGAATGGCTCCCGACCATGCCCCATGTGGATGCCGCCCTGCGCGCCGGCGGTTCCGTCGCCGATGTGGGCTGCGGCAACGGCCAGGCGCTCGCCATCCTCGCCAAGGCATACCCGGAGGCGACGTTCGTGGGCTACGACAACTATGCGCCCGCGATCGCGGCGGCGAACGTGCGAGCGCAGGTCGCCGGCGTGGCGGATCGGGTGCGATTCGAGGTTTGCGACGTGACCCAGGGCATCCCCGGTTCCTTCGACCTCATCACGACCTTCGACGTGGTCCACGACATGCCGCGCCCGCGCCCCGCGCTCGCTGAGATCAAGAACGCCCTCAACCCCGAGGGGACGTACTTCGTGCTGGAGTTCAACTTCTACGGCGACTTGCAGCGAAATATTGACCACCCGATCGGGATCGGGGCGTTCGGGTACTCGGTGAGCACGAACTACTGCATGACGCAGGCGCTGGCGGTGGGCGGCGAGGGGACGGGGACGTGCATGGGCGAGGAGAAGATGCGGGAGTTGGCGACGGAAGCCGGCTTCACGCAGTTCCGGCGGCTCGACTTCCCGGGCAATCCATTCAACATCTTCTACGAGATCCGGGCCTGAAGCACCCTAGGATGCGCCTATAATGACCAGCATCCGGCCCCCGTATCCGTCATCGGAACGGGGGCCGGATGCTTGGTTGTATGGGCGGCAGTCCACGGACGCCGGTAGCACGACGGTGACCGACCACAAGGGCGGCGCGACCGCACGGACACGGTGAACGGAACCATCGCGGTCTTTGTGTCGTTCCTCTTTTCAAGCGTTGTACGCCTCACACAGTTGGGGCGATTTTCCTAGTGGTGGCGGGCTTATGAACATTTGCGTGCGTTCTAACACCCACGCGGCACGACACGAAAGGGGCAATGGAATGACTGACGATACACGACATCGGACAGTACCGGCACGGGTGAAGGCGATCATGCACTACAGCCGTTTCCTCGTCGTGCTTCTCGCGCTCGTCGCGCTTCCCGCTTTGCCCGTCGGGGCGGCAACGACGTTCACCGATCTGCAAGGCCGCTTCAGCGTCCTGCTCCCCGACGGCTGGCAGCAGGACACGACGGCGTCAAACCCCGGCCTGATCGTCCAGTACCTCACCACGAACCCGAACGGTGCCTTCAACATCGCCGCAACGCCCCTGC
>JALYXG010000276.1 GCA_030947205.1 Chloroflexota bacterium | reverse complement strand
ACCGCCGCCGCCCCGATCACGCCCTTCAACAGCGAGCGCCGCGACAGTTCCGCGTGCACGATGCGCAAAATGCGTTCTTCCACGTTCTCCATGCTCCTTCCTCTTCGCAGAGGTCTATCCATTCGATGACGGGCTGTTGTCCGCCCGCCGCGAGACCCAAACTGAGTACGAAACGCTTTCGGGATCGGATCAATCGCAGCCGTCGCGACGATCCCCGCACCCCATCCCACTCCTTTCCAGGATGAACCAATGATCGAAGATGAAATCCCGGCAATCAGGCGCAAGAAACATGCCAGAGTTGCGGTTTATCTGCGTAGGCATAGGAAATGCGTGCCCGATGATATCGTCAATGGCAACCATGTGGCATCTATCGGTATAATGGGCCTCTGGGGATGCTTGGCCCAATGCCGCACTCCCGGCTAATGATCCGCGCTGGCGCGTTTTCCGTACGGTTAGGATAGAGCATGGCGGCGGACGACAACACGGACCAGAACACCGATGCCGCGATTCTTCGCCAGATTGCGGACCGCGATCCACGCGGTGTCGAACTGCTCTATGACCGGTATAGTGGGGTTGCCTTTGCGCTTGCCTATCGTTTGCTTGGCGAACGGGGCAGCGCGGAGGACGTCATTCAGGAAGCGTTTCTCAATGTATGGCGGCAAGGCGCGACCTATGACACGCGCCGGGGGACGGTCCGCACCTGGTTGCTGACAATCGTGCATCACCGCGCGATTGACCAGATGCGTAGCGCACGGTCGAAGGCGGGCGCGGACACGGTGATAGATGCCGCGATGCCGCTGCCGGCGAAAGAGGATACATGGACAGAAGTGGTGCAGGGTTTGGAACACGAGCGAGTACGGCAGGCGATGGCGACATTGCCGCCTGAGCAACGGCAGGTGGTGGACCTCGCGTATTACGGCGGGTTCACGCATACAGAGATCGCGCAGCGGATCGGTATCCCATTGGGAACGGTCAAGGGGCGCATGCGTTTGGCGCTCGACAAGTTGCGCGACCTGCTGCATGTGCCGGACGTGGTGGACGAGGGAATGGAGCGCGCACGGTGATGGCCTCAAAAAACAACCACCCACCAGGGATACCGGAGGCGGATCCGTCGCACCCATCGAGTCTGCTGGCGGCGTATGCCCTGCATGCCCTTTCTCCGCAAGAGGAAGCCGTGGTCGAGGAGTATCTCGCCACGTACCCGGACGCGTCGGATGATGTGATGATGTTACAAGAGGCGGCGGCGATGATCCCCTATAGCGTTCCTTCTCAAACGCCCAGCCCTCAGCTCCGCCTGCGACTGATGGCCGATGTGTATCAGGAAGCGCTGGCCGACGCTGGGGAGCGTCCGCGCACCCCACAACCCGTTTCCCTCGACGCCGCGCGTTCGCGGCGGCAGCGGGGCATCATCTGGCCCTTCGCGGCGGTAATCCTGCTCGTACTCACACTCGGGTTTGGGGGCTGGGCGGCGGCGCTCAACCACGACCTGGGCGGCAAAGAGCGGGTGATCGCCACACAAAGCAGCGCAATCGCCGCCGTCGGCATGACGAAGCCGATCGCGGGTACATCGCCGAATGTTCCTGCGCGGGGCGAACTGCTCCGGCTTGCGAACGATCAGGCTGCCGTCCTGACGATCAACGGGTTGCCCTTGCTCGCCAGCGGCAAGGTGTACGAGGTCTGGTTCATCGCCGGCAATACCCCGGTCGGCGCTGGCCTCTTCTCCCCGAACTCGGACGGCTCATGGAGCGGCCTCGTGCGCGGTGATGTGACAAATGCGCAGGCAATCGCGATCAGCGTTGAGCCGACCGGCGGCAGCGCCGCCCCGACCGGCGACATCGTCGCAAAAGGATCGCTCTGATCGGCGAAGAATGAACGAGTAGCAAAAGAGCGGGGGCACCGATTCGCTGACACCCCCGCTCTTTTGCTTGTTGCGCACTGCCGCGCTATGCCGCGACCGGCTCTGGGACTTCGATTAGTTCCGGTTGGGTGGTGTGGAAGACGAATGCGCCGTCCGCCACATCTACCGTAATCGCGCTGCCTTCAGCGATCTCGCCGCGGATGACTGCCGAAGCAACCTCGTCGAGGATCGCGCTCTGGATTGCCCGCTTCAGGGGTCGTGCGCCGTAGACCGGGTCGTAGCCGATGCGGACGATCTCCGCTTCCGCTTCCGGTGTAAGTGTCAGGGTGTACCCCTTCGTGCGCAGCCGCTTCGTCAACTGATCGAGCAGGATATGCACGATGTCGCCGAGGTTGGCGTCGGTCAGCGATTGGAAGACGACGATCTCATCGAGCCGGTTGATGAACTCAGGCCGGAAGACGTTCTTCAGGGCGTCGAGGTATTCCCGGTGTTGCACCATCTGCACTTCCGCTTTCGTCGCCTGGAAGCCGATCCCGCCCCGCTTCTCGGTCGCGCCCGTGCCGAGGTTCGAGGTGAGAATGATCACCGTGTTCGTGAAGTCCACGGTGCGCCCCTGGCCATCCGTCAGCCGCCCGTCATCGAGCACCTGCAAAAGGGCATTGAAGACCTCCGGGTTCGCCTTCTCGATCTCGTCGAACAGCAGGACGCTGTACGGCTGCCGCCGCACCTGCTCGGTCAATTGCCCACCCTCGTCGTAGCCGACGTAGCCGGGAGGCGCACCGAACAACCGCGCGACTGTGTGCCGCTCCTGATACTCCGACATGTCGAAGCGTAGCAGCGCCGATTCGTCATCGAACATGAACGCCGCCAGCGCACGCGCCAGTTCGGTCTTGCCGACGCCCGTCGGGCCGAGGAAAAGGAAGGAGCCGAGGGGCCGCTTCGGATCGCTCATCCCCGCGCGCGCACGCCGGATCGCCTTGGAGACGGCGGTGATCGCCTGCTCCTGTCCAACGACCCGCTCGTGCAGCCGCCCTTCCATGTTGGCGAGCTTGATCGCTTCACCTTCGACGAGGTTGGTGACCGGGATGCCCGTCCAGACGGAGACGACCGCCGCAATCTCTTCGGGCGTCACTTCTTCTGTCAGGAGCGGCCGGATGCCGGTCGCCGCGACAGTCGGTTCGTCCGCCTCGGTAACGATTTGCTTCTCGAGTTCGGTGAGCGTGCCGTACTTCAGTTCCGCCGCGCGGCTGTAGTCCGCCGCCCGCTCCGCCTTCTCGATCTCGGTGCGCGTTTCTTCGACCTGTCGCTTCAGGCCGCGCCGCCGGTTGATGACGTCCTGCTCCTGCGTCCATTGCGTCCGCAGCGTGTCGCGCTTCTCGCCAATCTCAGCCAGTTCGCGCTCCAGTTCGCCGAGTCGCCCCTGCGAGCGGCGATCCTTCTCCTTCTTCAACGCCTCGCGTTCGATTTCGAGTTGCGTCCAGCGCCGCTCGACCTCGTCCAGCGCCGCCGGGCGAGATTCGATCTCCATCCGCAACTTGGCGCCCGCCTCGTCCACGAGGTCAATCGCCTTGTCCGGCAGGAAGCGATCGGTGATGTAGCGGTCGGAAAGCGTCGCCGCCGCGACGAGCGCCGCGTCGTGGATCCGCACGCCGTGATGCACCTCGTACCGCTCGCGCAATCCGCGCAAAATCGAAACCGTGTCGTCCACGCTCGGCTCGCCGATCTTCACCGGCTGGAAGCGCCGCTCCAATGCCGCGTCCTTCTCGATGTACTTGCGGTATTCATTGAGCGTCGTCGCGCCGATCGCGTGCAGTTCGCCACGCGCCAATGCGGGCTTCAGCAGGTTGGCGGCGTCCATCGCACCATCGTTGCCGGCACCGGCCCCGACGACGGTGTGCAGCTCGTCAATGAAGAGGATGATCTTCCCATCGGCCCCCTCGACTTCCTTGAGGACGGCCTTCAGCCGGTCCTCGAACTCGCCGCGATACTTCGCCCCCGCGATCAGTGCGCCCATGTCGAGCGCGATGATCTGCTTGTTCTTCAGCGTACTCGGCACGTCGCCCTGTACGATGCGCTGCGCCAGCCCTTCGGCGACGGCCGTCTTGCCGACGCCCGGCTCGCCGATCAGCACCGGGTTGTTCTTGGTGCGCCGCGAAAGCACCTGCATCACGCGGCGGATCTCCTCATCTCGCCCGATCACCGGGTCGAGCTTGCCGTCCCGCGCGGCGGCGGTCAGGTTGCGCCCGTATTTTTCGAGCGCCTGATACTTGCCTTCGGGGTTTGGGCTGTCCACATGCTGGCCACCGCGCACTTCCTTGAGCGCTTCCAGCACGCGCTCCCGCGCCAGGCCGAACGTCGTCACCAACTGCTCCGGCGCGCCGCCGAGGCGCGAGGTGAGCATGGCGAGGAAAAGGTGTTCGGTGCTGAGATAACTGTCACCCAGTTCGTTCGCCGCCTCGACCGCCTGCCGAAACACGATCTGCATCCGCTCCGATGGCGTGACCTGGGTCGTCTGCCCCATCGCGCGCGGCACGCGGCTACCGAACTGCTCCGCCATTGCGCGCGGCTCGACCGGGTCAATACCGAGCTTGGTCATGATAAGCGGTACGATGCCGCCCTCCTGCGCGAGCAGGGCAACGAGCAGATGCTCCGGCTCATAGCGGCTGTAGCCATTTTCGAGTACGTATTGCTGGCCCGCGGCGAGCGCTTCGCCCGCCTTTTCGGTGAATCGTGGTTGTGCCATGATGAAGTATCCCTTCCTGGAGAGGATTAGCACTCTCGTCCTATGAGTGCTAACATCCCCACTCACCCTGATATTCCCCGTATCAGGGTGGTAGAAACCGATAAGCGCAGAGGACGCAGAGAACACAGAGAACACAGAGGAAAGCGAAGAAAGAAGCAAGAGCATTCACGTCGCTTCTTTCTTTCCCTCTCTGTGTTTCTCTGTGTTCTCTGTGTCCTCTGCGCTTATCGTTCCCCGCTGCCTGCTTCGTTCACGAGGCCGCGCTCGATGGCGAGAGAGGTGGCGGCCACGCGGTTGGTGACGCCGAGTTTGCCGAGCAGACTGCTTACGTGCTGATCCACGGTGCGGCGGCTGATCGAGAGGCGGTCGGCGATCTCCGCGTTGCTCGCGCCCTCGACGAGATGGCGCAACACGTCCGCCTCGCGCGCCGTGATGCCGTACGCCTGCGCCGGATTGACGGCATGGAGCCGTGTACGCAGCGCATCGAGTCGGGCGATCAAGGACGGTGCGCCGAGGGGCGCGATGATCGCGTCGGCCTCGGCGAGCGCGCGCTCTGCCGCCGAACGATCTGGTTTGTCGGTGCGGATGGCTTGCAGGGTTGCGTGGGCGAGCGCGGTCGCGGCGCGCTCATGGGCGGCAGGGATGCGCGCAACAATCTCCTCAGCCCGTCGCAGGTCGGTTTCCGCATCGTGCCACGCGCCGCGCTCCATCGCCAGTTCGCCAATCATGTGGTGGGCGGCGGCGAGGACGAACAGGTCGTGGTGCGCCTCCGCCTGCGCGCGGGCGGTCGTCGCGCTCGTCAATGCGCGCGGCGTCTGCCCACGGGCGCGGTAGAAAGCGGCCCAGGCGAGGTGATGTTCCGCGACGGCGGGGACGAAAGCGCTCCGTGCGAGCAGCGCCGCGCTCTCGTCCAGCGCCTGCTTCGCCGCGACGAGTTGCCCATCCAGCAAAGACAACTGCGCGAGGAGGTTAAGCGCGCGGATATGCAGATGGTGCGGCAGCGTCCAATCCGCGCCGGGTGGCGGTAGTTGTCGCTGGATCAAGGCGATCCCGTCCGCCGCGCGCCCCTCGGCGAGCGCGAACTGCGCCGCGCAGATCGTCCACGCGACGCGCGCGAGGATCGAGGTCGGTTCGGGGTCCGGCAGGGCGCGGAATTCCCGGCGCGCGCCTTCCCAGTCGCCGTGCAAGAATGCCCAGTACGCGGCCAGATACCAGCCACCGGCGACGGAAGCGCCGACTTGCGCCCGCCCGCGTTCCGCCAGCTCGCCGTGTTGCCGCACGAGGTCCGCCAGTAGTTCGGCGCGGTCGGCGAAGTAGGGGAGGCCGACGACGAAGAAGAGATAGGAAAGGAAGGCGCTGGCGACATACGGGTTGTCGAGCGTACGCTGCCCGTCCATGCCATGCTGCATCAGCCGGAACGCATCGTCCGCGTGGCCGAGGGCGGCGTGGGCATAGCCAGTGAAGTGGAGCAGGTCGTGATACGCGTCGAGGGTACCGCGATCCGTGCCCGCTTCGGCAATGGCGAGTAACGCCTCGCCTTGCGCAATCGCCTCCTGATACCGGCCCTGGTCGCGGAGCGCTGTGAGCAGGAGCGGGCCGACTGTCACCGTCGCGCGCGCTCCCGCAGCCGTCTCCAGCGCGTGCATCGCGAGGCGGCATTCCTCCTCGGCTTTCTCGTATTGGCCGAACCGCCAATAGGAACTCGCCAGCCGCCAGCGGACCTGCCCCGCGCTGAACTGATCGCCACGAGCGAGGAAGCCGCGCAATGCCTCCTCCGCGTAGTGCTGGCGGCGCACGGGGTCCGCGAACGCGAGCGCGCCGGAGAGTTTCAGGAGGAGCCGGTCCCGCTCCTCCGACGGTTCAGCGCCCGCCAGGGCGAGCGCATCCTCGTAATAAGCAATTGCGCTCGCGCGGGCAAAAACGCGCATCGCCGCATCCCCCGCGAGGACGAGGTAGCGCACCGCCCGCGCGCCATCGTGCGCCTGGCCGAAATGGTGGGCGAGACGGTCATAGGGGGCCTCGTTGCCGGGGGCGGTGTCCGCTTCGATTGCCTCACCGATGCGACGATGCCACTGCCGCCGCCGCGTGACGAGCACAGCGTGATAGAGCACCTCGTGCATGATCGGATGCGTGAAGCGGTACTGCTCCCGCGTCGCGTCGTCCTCCGCGATCACACGCGCCCCGGCCGCCTGCTCCAATCCCGCCAGTGCCGCTTCTTCCGGCAGATCGAGCGTCCGGCGAAGGAGCGGAAAGGTGAAGGTTTGGCCGATGATCGCCGCCACTTCGAGGATGCGCCGGGTCGTGTCGTCGAGCCGGGCGATACGCGCCGCGACCAGTTCCTGCAAGGTTTCGGGCGGTGAGGGGAGCGTGGTCGCGACGACCGTCCAGCCCTCGTCCGTCCGCCGCACGGCGCGGGCGGAGACGAGCGCACGGCACATCTCCCGCACAAAGAGCGGGTTCCCGGCAGTCGTCTCGAAGACGGAGCGGGCGAGCGCATCCATCCGCCGCCCCGCGCCGAAGTGCGCCGTCACCATCTCGGCAACATTCGCCGGGAGCAGGTGCGGGACAAGAAGACGCGTCGTCGGCGCCTCGCGCATCAGGCGCGGCAAGAGCGGCGTGAGCGGGTGCGCGTCCGTCAGTTCGTCGTTGCGGTACGTGCCGATGATCAGGATGCGCTGCTCCGCGAGATGGTGCGCGAGATGACGCAGGAGATCGAGCGAGGCGGGGTCGGCCCACTGGAGATCGTCGAGGATGAGAATGAGCATCTTCGTCCGCGCGATGGCCGCGATGGCGGTTTGCACCCGCACGAAGAGCGCTTCCTGGGTCTGCGGCCCGTCGTGCTGCCCGTGAAAGGGCGCGGGCGGGATGCCAACCCCTTCCGGCCAGCGGCGGAAACAATCGTGCCACAGCCCGTAGGGAGGCGTTTCCATCAGGTCGTAGCTGCGCCCGATCAGCGTGCGCGCGCCGCCGGGCGCGAAAGAGCTGGCGAGGAGCGCGAGGGTCGTCTTGCCGATGCCCGCCTCGCCCCCGAGCAGGATGAGTTGCCCCTCACCCGCATCCGCCTTTCGCACGCGGTCGCGCAAAATCGCCCGCTCATCGTCGCGGTTGACGAGCGGCACGGCGGCATCGAGCGCACTGTGGGCAGTCGTTACCATCCAGGCGCTTCCCCCATACCCCGTGCGAGATGCGCGCAACCATTCGGCGGAATCCGGCGTTGTTATGTGTGAAGGTCTATCGGATGCGTTCCCCTTACGTGTATGATAGCAGAAAGTTGGCTTGGCGAAGAGTTTGGTGATCGGGAAGGAGAACGCAATGGCAGGCAACGACGACAAGGCGGCATTGCAGGCGCACATCGCGGCGCTGGAAACCCATATTCAGGCGACCGGGGAAGGCGCGGCGGGGAAAACGCGCAACTACGTCGTCAAGACGCAAGTCTTCGATGAGTGCATTGACGATCTGACTGGGCCGGGAGAACCGACGCCATCCGCGCCGGGCGGCGAATCCGTCCACGCTCGGCTCGACCGGATCGAGTCGCAGTTGCAGCGCATCATCGCGAAGCTGGAATCGTAGCGAGACCCGCGACGGAACACACGCCATGTATCTCTGTCCTCGGCGTTGGGCCGCTGGCGGCGGAGATTGCTGTCGCGGTGCGTGCTGCGGTGCCCTCGCGCCAGATTCTCACCCTTGATGTCGTTCCCGAGCCGGACGCACTGGCGGAGAGCGCGTTTGTCATCGGTGTCGCGGCAGGCGATACGACCGGGCCGCTCCACGCGATCAACCGCATCGCCTGCGCGCGCGGCATTCCCTGGCTGCCGATCCGCGTCATGCCGGATAGCATCCGTTTCGGCCCCACCGTTCTTGCCGGTACAACGGCCTGCCTCCTTTGCACTGCGCTGCGGGAGGCGGCGCACGGTCCGAACCCCCCAACCCCCTTCCCGTCTCGGGAAGGGGGAGCAAGAGCAGGCCAAGATGCGCGAACTGAGTCACCCCCTCCCTCGGAGGGAGGGGGCCGGGGGGTAGGAATCCTCGCCGCACTTGAAGCGCTCCAAACGCTCCTCGGCGCGCCATCGCGGGCGCGGGGGCGAGTTGGTCTGCTCGATGCCGTCTCCGGTGCATGGACGTGGCACCCGGTGCTGCGCCATCCACGCTGCCCCGTCTGCGGTGCGCTGCCGTGGTCGCCGCCTTCTCCCCCCTCCCGTGTCGGGGGGGTGGGTCTCTCCGCGCCGTTTGTGGACGATGAGACGGGCATCGTGCGTGCGGTGGTGTCGGTGCAGCCCCCACCCGGTGAACCGACGCCGCCGCACATCGCGATGGCATTCCTGGCGAACACGCAGTTCCGGGACGATTGGGATTCGCTCCCTCCCGGCGATCAAACGGCAACCGGCAAGGGCCGGACGGCGGACGAGGCGCGCGATGCCGCCATCGGGGAGGGATTGGAGCGGTACTGCGCGACATTGTCACCCGCTCCGGGAGCGTTTCGGGTTGCCCCCTATGCCGTGCTCGATCAGCCCGTACGGGGGCCGGCGATGTTCGGTCTGTACCACCCGACACAGTACGCGGATGGCTCGGTACCGTATGCCCC
>JALYXG010000606.1 GCA_030947205.1 Chloroflexota bacterium | reverse complement strand
TCGGAGAGCGAGCCACCCGCCGTCGGGTCGGCCTGGAGGATGAGGAAGGGCTGGGCAATGCGGGGCAGGTTTTTCTCCAACTCCTGCTCGCCCTGCTTCCCGGAAATCATCGCGTCGAACGGGCCATCCGCTGTCATCTGGAGCCACGAGGCTTCGCGCCGCCACTCGGCGTCGTCGCGGTTCGGGCGCATGAAGGCGAGCATCGTGACGAGTTCTTCGGTCGGCAGATGCTTGATCTCGCGCACATCGCGCATCCGCTCGGCGACGAACACGCCGTCGTGATACGGCGGGTCTACGGCGACGGCCCGCACCACCCGCTCCGGCTCGCGCGCCGCGATAAGCGTCGCCGTGATCGCGCCGAGCGAGAAGCCGACGACCGTGACCTGCGGGAAGCCGAGGGCGTCAATCAGCGCGACGATGTCGTCCGCGTAATCTTTCCAGCGGTAGTGTTCCGCGCCGTCCGGCTTGTCGCTCTCGCCGTGGCCGCGGAACTCGACCATGAAGTGCCGCCCCGGAATTTCCGGCACAACATCCTGCCACATCATCCAGCGATCCCAGATGCCGTGCAACCAGAGAACCGGTCGGCCCTCGGGGTCGCCCGCCTCGACGACATGCAAGGAAACGCCGTTCGCCTCAATCGTGTGATGCTGGAATTCCACCGAGTACGCTCCCTTCCACCCGTTCGGTGCGCGCCGCCGCGCGCGATTGCCGCCGATAGAGTATCAGCATCCCTGCCGCCGCCGCGAACACCGGCAGCGTCATCACGAGCGCCGCCGCGTGGATACCGACGAGCGAGGCGAGGCCGCCATCTATCAGGCTGGCGATCGGGCGGGTGCCGAGGAAGCAAACACTCCAGAGCGCCATGATCCGGCCGCACTGGTGATCCTCGACGCCGAGTTGCAGGAGCGTCGTCGCGCGCGTCTGCCCGGCGAGGTAGCCGAACCCGGCGACACCAAGGGCGAGGATCGCGAGAACGAGTGGCGACAGGAAGGCGTAGGTGGCGATGCCAACCGCGAGCAGCGTCAGCATGATGCTGATTCGGCGGTACGGTGTTTCCGAGCGGCCCGTGGCGAACAGGGCGGCGATCACCGCGCCCATGCCGAACGCGCCGATCAGGTAGCCGGCGAGCGTGTCCGAATGGTGGAAGACCTGCGTCGCGAAGGCGGGGGCGAGCGTCGTCACCGGGTCGAGCGCGAACGAGACAGAGGCGACGACACCAAGCAGCGCCGCCAGCCGCATGTCCTGCCGGATCAGATCGAGGCTGTCGCGCAGTTTCGGTCGTCCGCCCGCGCGGCGCTCGTGCTGCCGGGGATGGACAATCAGGAGCGCGCCGATCAACGCCGCGTACGAGAGGCAGTTCAGGCCGAACGCCCACGGGATACCGAGCCGCGCCACGACCAGCGCGCCGAGCACCGGCCCGACCGCCCGCGCCATGTTGAAGGTCACCGAATTCATCGCGATGGCGGCGGGCAAATCCTCGCGGCTGACAAGCGACGGCACGATGGCGTTCATCGCGGGCGACCCGAACGCGGTGACGATGCCGAGCAACAACGCAAGTCCGATGATGACCGGCACCGTATCCCAGCCGACGATTGCCAGCAGCGCGAGCGCGCCGGTGACGATCATCGCGCCGAGTTGCGTGCCGATAATCAGCCGCTTGCGGTCGAAACGATCCGCCGCCCCGCCCGACCACGGCGCGAGCAGGATGATCCCGGCGAACTGCGCGAAACTGACGACACCGACGAGAAACGTCGAGTGCGTCAGCCGGTAAATAAGCAGCGCCTGGGCAATGTTCTGGAACCACGTCCCGCAGTTCGACAGCAGGTTACCGACGAAGTACGGCCCGAAATTCCGCTGCGCGAGCACACGGAGCGAGGAAGTGGATGCGAGGGCAGTCTCGGTGCGTGCCATACTGTCGGGCTTCCTTTGTCAGGGCGCATCGTACGACAAACAATCAACGCACAATACTCGCATTATCCGCGCCACTCACGGCGAGATCGGGCAAACCGAACGCCGAACATCGAACTTTCTACCAATCCGTGTGCTTGTAGCGAGTGGCCCAGCCGCCGTTGGTGCTGGTGATCTGCTCCGGGTGGATAAAGAAAAGCCAGCGCGGCTCGTCCTTCGTGCGTTCTATGTATGCCAGGCCCTCCGCACCGCGATAATTCTCCGCCATCCGTGTGCCCAGATCCACCCACCGACCGCCGACATTCGGCGTCTCGATCACTTTCGCCCGGCCTTTGACGATCACGCGGCGGTACGGCAGTTCGGCAGCATCAATGCAGAGCGAAACGCGCCCGTCCCGCTCCAGATAGCGCGCCCACTCCGAGCGAGCGCGCGGCACGAGATAGAAGCCGCCGTCCGCATATGCAAACCAGACGGGTACGACATACGGATAGCCATCGTCATCGAGGCAACCGAGCCGGCCAATCACCGGCTGGGCCAGAAATTCTGCGCG
>JALYXG010000267.1 GCA_030947205.1 Chloroflexota bacterium | reverse complement strand
GATGCCGCGACGATGCACCTCGTCCGCGAGGGCATCCCGACGGGTGTCATCAACCTGCCGCGCCGCTACTCGCACTCGCCCGTCGAAATGCTCGACCTCAATGACGCCGCGAACGCCTTGCTCCTCGCCGAAGCAATCGCGCAAGGCATCGGCACGCATCAACTGGAGTTTCTTGATTGAACGACCTCGACCGCGTCGAACAGCAACTGATCGAGGCGCGCGATGCGCTGATCGCGTACTGGGAGCAGCCGGAAGGGCAGGCGTGCTTCCTCGCGCTCCGTGTTGCTGAAGATGCGCTCTCGGACGTTCGCGCACTCGACAGCCCGACAGCACGGTCACGCGACGCGGAGGGGTGGCGGCGCATCGAGACACTTGTCGGGGAAGTGATGCAGTTGCGCGCCCCGCTGGAAGGCGCTCTTTGACGAGGGGTGGCGCTTTCTACCGCGCGTTCAATCGGTGCATCAGATAAATGCCGTAGAGCGTCAGGTCATCGTCCACGGTGTTGATGACCGATGTACCCTCCGCGATGATGTTGGCGAGGAAACCCGTTGCGACGACATGCGGCGTGCCGCCCAACTCCCGTGTCATCCGCGCCACCAATCCCTCGACGAGGCCGATGTAGCCGAGCACGACGCCGGAACGCATCGAGTCGGCGGTGTTCGTGCCGATGGCGTGGTCCGGCGCTTTCAGTTCGATGCTGAAGAGTTGCGCCGCACGCCCTGCAAGCGTTTCCAGCGAGAGCGCCAGACCGGGCGCGATCGCCGTGCCGACATAATTACCCTCGGCGCTCACGCAGTTGAAGGTCGTCGCCGTGCCGAAGCCGATGACGATCGCCGGGCCACCGTAGCGCGTGTGGGCCGCCAGACAGTTCATCACGAGGTCTGCGCCCGCCTCGGTTGGACGATCAATCTGCACGCCGACGCCCATCTTCACGCCCGGCCCCGCCACGAGCGGCGTCACATGCAGGTACCGCTCGCACAGGTCGCGCAGTTGCACCAGCACTTGCGGCACGACGGACGAAATGGCGACCGCCGAAACAGCGGATGGCGCATGCCCGGTCTCCCGCAGCAGCGTCGAGAGTTGCACCCACCACTCGTCCGCCGTCCGCCCGCGCTCCGTCGCAATGCGCCAGATGTGCAGCGGTCGCGCATCCTCGCCCGCATCGTCGGCGTAGAGGCCGAACTTTGTGTTCGTATTCGAGAGGTCTATCGCAAGGAGCACAGCGAAATTTCCTCGCTAGAATGCGACCGTAGCGGCGAATTCAGTCAATTTGGGCTAATTCTGACCGGTCATCCGACCATACATCGTTGGCCTGAAACGTGTTGCTCTCTTGCAATTGCTCCACTTCCCCACGAAGCACGAACGTCCGGCCACTCATCTCGTCGCGCACGTAGTTAAGCACGCGGTCGTCCATCCAGCGATAGACCGTCGGGCGGGTGACGCCAAGTTTCTGCGCCGCATTGCCGATGCTCATGAGTTCACTCGCATCCACCGCCCGCAACTTCGCTTGCGAGAGCATCTCGCCGAGCGGCTCTTCCCAGAAGGACCAGGGCACCTGATACAGGTCTTCATTAAGAGTTCCAAAAAGGAGATCGAGGAGGGCGCTTACCGTCTGAAAAACCTTCTCTGATTGCGAATGCTCTTCGCCCTTAGCAACTCGGCTGAGGAAGATAAGATCACAGCCAAGGCGACTTCGCCGCAAATCTTTCAGCGAAACTATTGACGGACGCTCCCCAAGGAGATGGCCGAAGTGCGCTGCTCGACGATGAAGGACCAGGAGCGTTTGATCAATAATCTCCTCCGCTCCTGATGCGGGTAATTGTTGCGGTTCATCGTCTTCTTGCACTACGAGCGGTGGCAGCGCATCGCGCACCGCGATGCCGCTCTCATGCTTTAATTGAACGAGCCGATACACCTCATGCGCGAGATCAATCCCCGGAACGACAAATGTCTCAGTCGGCAATGGCTGCTGGGCCAACACTTCTTCGACAAGTTCGGCAGCGCGTTTGCTGATTGTCACATCGTGCGTCTCGTCGTCTACATCGGCGAGGACGCCCTTCACAAGCAGTGGCGTGCCATCCGGCCGGTTTATTGCCCACAGAATCCGTTTTGAACCCATGCTGTCACCTTTGAGGGTACATCACTGTTACGACGGTCATCATAGTCACTTCGCTGAGATCTCTGGTATCGAAGGCAATGATGACATGAATCTCATCGCCACTTGCTTTCCTACCCGCAATCTCGTAGGTCACACCCTCGGGATGATTGGGATTGTGCCTGATGACCCTTGCATCCTTGTCGAGGATGGTTGCTTCGGCATCCGCAGGTGTGATGTCTCGTAGCTCGTCTCGCTGTCTGCTATGTGTTGATGATCGGATTGTACCCTCAAGCGTCATCAACACGGCCTGCTCAAGAACGCGAGCGTACAGTTCCCGCGTCTTGCGATCCAAAATGCTCCTCCGCTCCCACCTCCGTCGGGAAAATCATAGCATAGATTGGTTTGCGGCATCGTCTTTGATGGGCTACACTCGTGCGGGTAACCATCCCCACTGAGCGAAAACGACGCGCGGGGCGCGATGCCCGCAGGATAGACGAGGGTACGACGATGCCGGTCACGGTGGTGTTAGGCGGACAGTGGGGCGA
>JALYXG010000249.1 GCA_030947205.1 Chloroflexota bacterium | reverse complement strand
CGCATGATCTCCCGCACGAGCCGCGCCGCGACGACCGCCGATCCCAGTTCATCCCCGACCTCGCCGCATCGCCCGACGAATGCCTCTTCTTGCGAAAGCCGCTGCCATTGGGCCGCGAGAAGCGCGCGCCATACTTCGTCTGGGTACCAGGCGAGTCGCGGTCGCGCCGTCGTCAGCGCGCCGAATCCGTCGTGAAAGACCGCGCCGCGTGTCATTTCGAGGAGTGTCTGCTGCGGGCAGGCGAGCCAATCCACCGCCGTGATCTCGCCGGTCGGATCGAATCCGAGGTGCCGGACGAAGAAGCGCGGCAGCGATGCGATCAGGACGTAGTGCTGGGCCGGACTGTCCGGCAGCAGCACGCCGTCCGCGCCGCGTGAGAAACGGGTCGGATAGCCTCGGAATGTCTGCGGCAATTGCGCGCGCAGCGTCTCGTCAATCGCCGCCCGGTAGGTTTCGTCGTCGTCGCGCAGGAAGAGCCAGTAGCGCGGCCCCCAGCCGTGATCGGTAGAGCGCGGCGTGTCGTAGCCGAGCACGTCCGAACCGGAGCCGATCAGCGCGGCGGCATAGACGAGGCCCGGAAACGACGCATCGAGGATCGGCGCGACCGCTTCGCGATAGTATGCCTCGCTCAGTTGCAAGCCGCGTATGAAGTCGGGCATCTTTTCCTATTCTCCAGCCCCTTTCCTTCGAGGGAAGGGGAGAATGTTATCGCGCGCCTGTGAATGTCTCGCCGCGTTGGATACGGTCGGCGAGGGGTGGATGACTGTAGAAGAGCAGGACGACCCAGCGGGGCGGATCGGTTTCGGCGAGGTTCTGGTTCGCCAGCCGCTGCATAGCGGTGACGAAGGCGGGCGCGTTGCCGGTTAGCGTCAGGGCGTAGGCGTCGGCGGCGCGTTCGTGGGCGCGGCTGTAAGCGTTTGTCAGCGGCATCGTCACCAGCCCAAAGGCGGAAAGGATGAGCGCAAAGAGCGGAAAGGCCGCGACATCTCCCACCTCGCGATAGCCGAACGCATCCACGCCCGCGTGGAGGAGCAGGTTGGCGACAAACAGACCGATCAGCGTGACGATGGTATCGAAGGCCATCCCGCGCCAGATGTCGCCATGCACATGGTGACCGAGTTCGTGCGCCATCACGACCTCGACCTCCTCCGGCGTGTAGTTGGCGATCAGCGTATCACCGAGGACGATGCGGCGCGTGCCGCCGATGCCGGTGACGAAGGCATTGGCGGCGGTCGTGCGGCGGCTGAAGTCCATCGTGAAGACGCCGCGTACCTGCGTCCCCGCCCGTTCCGCGAGGCTCAACATCCGCTCCCGGAGCACCGCATCTTCAATCGGCGTGAATTTGTTGAAAAGCGGCATAATCAGCACCGGCGCGAGGTTTGACAGCACGACACTGAAGAGCAGGTAGACCGCCCCGCCCGCCAGCCACCACCAGTCCGGCAGCCGTCGCAGGCCCCAGTAGAGCAACTCGACCATCCCCAGCCCGAGAATACCGCCAATCACCGACCCTTTCGCGAGATCCAGCAGCCAGTCGCGGAATGTCTGGTGCGACAGCCCATACTGCCGGGGCAAATGCCAGCCGCTGTAGACGCCGAGCGGGAAGGTGACGATCTCTGCCGTCAGCCCGAAGATGATGAGAAAGATAGGCACGACGAGCCATTGGTTCGTTGCCCGCCCCTCAATCGCTGTCCGCACCGCCTTTGAGAGCGGCGTGATGACGAGCAGCGCCAGCACGACCAACGTCGCCACCGTCCGCGCGAAGTACAGCCGCCGCCGAATCCCGGCGTACTCCTTCGCCCGCGCCTGCCGCTCCGCACTCATCTCCGTCGAAACCGCCATTACTTACGTCCCGTCCCGAGATATGAGAAACATAGCGCAGTGATCACAGAGAACGCAGAGGACACAGAGGAAGAAAAGGGGAAATGATGGAGAATCCTTCACTCCTCTGTTGATCTTCCCTTCTATTTTCTTTATCTCACATTTCTCCAACGCTGTGTTCTCTGCGTTCTCTGTGTCCTCTGCGCTCCGTTATCTTCCCTACGCTGGACGTTCCAGCGCGGGGCCACCTTCGGCGGCGGCGCGGGTAGCGGGGTCGAGTTGGAGGCCGAGGCCGTCGGCGAGGCGGGTGAGGTAGTTGAAGATGCCGACGATGTGCGCGACTTCCAGGCAGGCGCGGTCATCGAAGCCGAGCGCGCGGATCGGCTGCCAATCTTCCTCGGTCATCCGAGTCGGTGTCGCGCTCATCTTTTCGGCGACGGTGCAAAGGGCGCGCTGTCGGTTGGTCAAATCAGGCAGATCGCG
Organism: Chloroflexota bacterium; assembly: GCA_030947205.1. Classification (GTDB taxonomy): domain Bacteria; phylum Chloroflexota; class Chloroflexia; order Thermomicrobiales; family JALYUS01; genus JALYUS01. Next base: position 3,639 of record JALYXG010000249.1, on the reverse strand, counting down.
CCACCGCTGCTCCTTGATCGCCTCGACCAATGCCGGATTGCCGTTCTCGACACGCAGAAACTCCGCGTGGGAGGACGTTCAGTAGTAGCAATCCTGCGCGGCCGCCGCGACCGCCGCGACCATCTCCCGCTCCTGCCGCGTCAGTGCGCCCGGCGCGAACATGATCTGTGCGAAGAGCGCGGAGAACTTTGGCCCGATTGCGGGATGCGCCTGCGTCAGGCGGGACATTGGCGCGAGGAAGCCGAAGTCGTACGGATGGCGGGGCGCGTCTGCCGGTATCCGCGCGCGGATTTGCTCTTCCGTCGCGAGCGTCACCCATGCTTCGGGAACGGTTTTCTGGTCCATCGCGCCAGTCTCCCTTTCTGCTATAACACCGAGGCGGATTCCACCGGCATCATCCGCGAGTTTCGATCCGTATTCAAGCAACAAAGGAGAATCCCATGTACATGAGTGTGCGACGATACACGACGAGCGGGCCGATGAATGTCATTGTGCGCATCGTCACCGAGGGGTTTGTGCCGATCATCCGCGACGCACCGGGCTTTATCGCCTTCTACGTCGTGGACGGCGGCAACGGCAGCCTCGTCTCCGTCAGCATCTTCGCCGACGAAGCCGGGGCGGAAGCATCGAACCGCCTGGCGGCGGGCTACATTGCCGAAAACCTCGCGAGCCGCCTGACATTGCAAGATGTCATTGCCGGCTCGGTCGTTGTTGAAGCGGCCCTGGATTAAACGGCGAACTCCACCGCTACCCTCGATTCCCATGAACTGGAACCGACGCCACAACTCCGTTAAGTTTCTCGAATGTATTCGCAGGGACGTGCGAGCGGAGATCATCGCCCGTGCGAGGGATCTCAGGGTAATGTTCAAGATGGCGAGCCTCTTCGCGCCCCACGTCGAGAAGCACCACCGGTTGCCCACTGCGGTCCGGGAAGCGATCTGCGCGCTCAAGGCGGAGCACCCACCGCTCAACACCTACGAGATCACGACGATCTGCTGGGTGCGCTTCGGCCACCGTCCCAGTTCGCACACCGTCAAGCGCATCCTGGCAGAGAATCCGCCTGCTCCGGCAGCAGCCCGTCGCTACCTGCCCTATCACCCATGCTGCCCAGGGGGCGCCCGCCGACGCCGCGGAGGCGCGGCTCGCGATCATCCGCCTGTACAGCGAGGGCTGGAACAAGAAGAGCATCGCCGCCTACCTCCATGCTACCCCGAGGGCGCCCGATCGCGACACGGTCCACGCGACACTGAAGCGCTGGATCGCCGAAGGGGTTGCCGGGTTGGACGACAAGTCCTCCGCGCCGCGCCATGCTGTGCGCAAGACCGGGTACCCTCTGGGCAGATACGGGGAGCGCGGGCTGGGTAAGGAGCACGCGGCGGTCTGGCTGTATGGCGAGACGCTGACGATCGAGTTCGCTGACGAACCGCTGGCGCGCTATCGGGTGCGCTACCAACCGGACAAGAAGCACCTGCGGACGGTCGAGGAACCACAGGCCTACGAGACGCCGTTCCGCTCGCCCAACTGGCGTTGTGGGAGCTGGATGATACGGAGTGGTTGAAGGTCATCGGGCGGCCCGACTATGCGCCGCGACAGGCGCGTCAGGAACCACTGAGGCGGGCATCGCTCTCCCTGTCGCTACGCACGCGCGTTGTACGGATGATCTGTCTGGACAGAAGAACGGATGTTCGCTACACTCGCCGCAGTGCTCGACTTCATCATGGTGCATCAGTGATGCACGAAATAGGCGCATCGCGCGGGGCGACGATGCAACCAGGGGGAGGCGTATGCGGTATCTTCTCACTTCCGCCGGCATCAAGAACGCGAGCATCCACAATGCGCTGGTCGACCTCCTGGGCAAACCGATTGCCGAGGCCAGCGCCCTCTGCATCCCCACTGCGGCATACGGGCAACCGATGTCCAGTCCTGGCGGGGTATGGCGGTTCATCAGCGGACAGTCTGCCCAACCGATGTGCGAGTTGGGGTGGAAGTCCCTGGGCGTGCTGGAGCTGACCGCGCTGCCCAGCATCGATGCAGAACGTTGGGTCCCCTGGGTCCAGGAGACTGACGTGTTGCTGGTGAATGGCGGCGAGGCGACGTACCTGTGCCACTGGATGCGGCAGTCCGGGCTGGCGGACCTCCTGCCGTCACTGCGCGCGGTTTACGTAGGATTCAGCGCCGGGAGCATGGTGCTGACCCCCCGCATCGGGGAAGACTTCGTCGAGTGGCAGTCACCTACCGGGGGCGATGAGACGCTGGGGCTGGTTGATTTCTCGATCTTCCCGCACCTGGATCACGAGATGCTGCCGGAGAACACCATGGCCGACGCGGAACGCTGGGCGGCCGATATCGCGGGTCCGGCGTACGCGATTGACGACGAGACCGCCATCAAAGTGGTCGACGGCACCGTCGACGTCGTTTCCGAGGGGCACTGGAAGTTGTTCACCCCCTAAGTCGCGCTCGTGCAGATGCGGTGCCGAATCGCTGCCCGAGCGCGACCGACAGACCAGAGGACAAGATCCGATGCTCGCCACGCTGACAGCAAATATGTGCCGGATAGGTCGCGGCTAAGTAAGAGTTGGTAAATTCGCGCATGCTGGCAGGTAAAGCCTCCACCCATTTTCCCTTACCTGTCGAGGTTTCTGGGTTGCGCGAACTTCGCAACACCTACTTAGCCTGCATTATTCATAAACCGTGATCGTGTCACAGGGGCGGTACTCCCCTCCCTCCATCGTCTTTCCGGCACCCAGCCCCAGTCTCGCAAAGGAGGCTGAAACGCCACCTGACGCCACGAAAAACGTCTCGTGGTAGCAGATGACCTCCCGCCCTCTTGGCCGATGCCTTTATGAATAATGCAGGTTAGGCCGTTGCTGATGACCATCGCGGCGAGGATGGCGATGAGGATCTTGGTGCGCACGCTGATATGGATCGTAAACTCCTTATGGGTACAAGAACTTCTGAATAACGGCAGATTCTCGATGACCACCGACCAATGCAGCCGAGCATAGTGCATGGCACCTGAAAAATCGCCGAATTTGTCACCCGCGAACCTGCAAATCCCCTGAAAATATCTGCCGGAGCGACGTGTGCATCAAACCTGCTTTGTGTGATCGTTTGATTCTCCAACGCTATCCACCGGCGCACGCGAAGTCGCAGGCACGACGCACCTGCCTGAACCAGAAATCTTGCTATGGTGGGGCGGGTGGCATACGCGATGCGACAGAGGTTCACAATGTGTCGGTGACCGGAGTATTCTAGAGAGCATTAAAAAGTCGGTGGTCAGGCCGCTTCCAGACTGCCGCGCTTGCGCTTAGCACCATCATAGCCCGCGCGCGGGCCGCTCTCGACCGAGGATTGCAGCGTGCGCGAGTCGAAGATCGTCGCCGTCGGTGCGGCGGCGCGCCCGGCGGCGAGGCGCAGGAAGATGCGCAGGTCGTGGAGGATGGCCGCGAATGCCCGCGTCCGCGACAGCCTGCGCGAAACCGGCGTTCTCGGAAAGGAAGCCGTAGCCGGGGTGAATTGCCTCCGCGCCACTCTGCTTCGCGGCATCGAGGACGGCGGGGATGTTGAGATAACTCTCCAATGCCGGGGCAGGCCCGATGCAGTACGCCTCGTCCGCCACCTGCACATGCAGCGCCGCCC
>JALYXG010000244.1 GCA_030947205.1 Chloroflexota bacterium | reverse complement strand
GGCCCCTTCGGCACGGGTGCGTACGACCAGCGGAACTTCTTGTTGATCGCCTTCGCATGGACGAAGGGATAGAACCCGTCCTCGACCATCGCGAGGCGACCGGACGCGAAGGCGGCGGGAACGGCATCGAAGGCACGCTGCCCTGCGCCGATCAGGTTGGTTTTCTGGGCAATGAACTTGTCGTCCCACGTCCCCTTGCGGATCCACTCGAGCGCTGCGAGGGCGTCCTCGGAGTCGAAGGTCGCGTGGGTGCTGTCGCTCGGGTCCACGATCGAACCGCCCCACGCGGCGACCTTGTACCACCAGCGGTCGGTGCCGTAGGAGGGGAACCACAGGCCCGTCGTGCTGCCGGTGGTCAGCTTCTTCGCCGCGTCGGCGTAGGTGTCGTGCGTCCAGTTGTCGTCAATTGGCTTGATGCCCGCCTTGTCGAACAGGTCGAGGTTGTAGTAGACGAACATCGTGTTGACATACTTCGGCATCCCGAAGCGCAGGCCGCTCGGCAGCACGAAATCCTTCCACTGCCAGGCGAAGAAGTCCTTGATATCTGCGTCCTTGAAGTCGCGCTGCACGAGCGGGTTGATGTCCAGTACCTGCCCGCGGTCCGCATACTGCGTAATATTGCCGAGCCAGGTGTCGAAGACGTCCTGGGCGGTACCGCCGATCATCGCCGCCGTCAGCTTCTCGTCCGCGTTGGCATCCGTCGGCTCGACGGAAACCTTCACATCGGTCTGCCTGGTGAAGTTCGCGTCCAGAAAACTCTGCGTCGCCTTCACCTCGTCCGGCGAGCCGCCACGCAACAGGTACCGGACAGAACCGCCGACCTTGCGGGCGGGAGCGGCCTGCGCGACCGTCCCCGTTGTCGCCGCGACGCTACCCGATGCGGCGGTCGTCGCACCCGCACTGGCGGGGGTTCCGCCCTTCGTGGCGGCGGGTGCGCTCGTTGCCGCGCCGGTGGGCGCAGCCGCGTTCGTGGCGGGGGCGGTCGTGCTCGTTTTCGTGGCGCCGCAGGCGGCGAGGATGGCGACGCCCACCGCACCGACCGCTGCACGGAGGATCTGACGTCGGGTCGGGGAAACAGACATGATGGATGCACCTTTCTCGGTTGATTGTCGCATTTCGCCGAACGAAAATATAGCACAACAAGGATGCTCCGATGCCGGGCGGGGAGGGTGGCTTCGTGGAATGCCCGTCCTCACATTTCTCCCATCTAAGGTACACTCCGGGAAACCACTTGGATTACCGCGAAGGAGCGCTTCCCTTGCTATCCCTCCTCGACACCCCTGCCATCGCCGCCTATCGCGCCGCGTTGCCTCCCGGTAGGTTGCTGGATTTCTCCGTCACCGCCCTCGACCGTATCAGCGTCGCCTCGTGGTCGCTCACCTTTTGGCCCACGGAAGGACCGGACGGCGGCGCGCACGGCTACGGCCTCACCGACACCGAGGCGCGCACGGGCGCGTACGGCGAATTGAGTGAGGTCGTCCACGCCGCCGCCGCGCTGCGTCGCCTGCCCCGCCGCGCGGCCTCGTATCGCGCGCTCGTCAACGAATTGGGCGGGCGCGGCGTGCTCGACCCCGTCGCAGGGTGTCTTGATGCCGGGAGCGCCTACACGCCCGACCTGCCGCTGGAATGGGTGCCGGTGACGCGCTACGGCACGGGCGAGTCGGTCTGGGTTCCCGCTGAATTCGTCGCCATCCAGCCTGCGGACCTCAGTCCCGGCGCGCGGCTCATCACGCCGATCACGAACGGCCTCGGTGCGGGGCTGTCGCTCGATCATGCCTTGGCGCATGGTCTCCTCGAACTGGTGCAGCGGGATGGCAACAGCGTCAACTTCCGTGCGATGGCGCAAGGGACCGTCGTGGACCTCGACGCGGTGACGGACGCGACGACGCGGCTGCTACTCGGCTGGCTCGACGCGGACGGTGTGGACGTGCTCGTTAAGCTCGCGAGCACGGATTTCGGTATTTCGGACTTCTACGTCGTTGGGATGGACCGCGAACCGATGGGCGACCCGCTGATGGCGGCCGCGTGCGGCGAGGCGGCGCACCCGGACCGCGATGTGGCACTCCGTAAGGCATTATTGGAGTTCTGCGCCGCTCGTGCCCGCCTTGCCTTCACGCATGGGCCGCTCGGTCCGGTGGAGACGGTCGCGCCGCCGGGCTATCTCGATGCCTACCGCCGCCACTACTCGCCTGCCGGGGAGGAGCCGCGTGCGCTGGCGGCAATGCGTCACTGGCGCGCGTTTACAAATAACGAGATGCGTCGCTACCTGTCCGATTCCGTCCTGTCCGATACTGAGCATGTACCATTCGCGTCGCTGCCCACCGTACCAGGCAGCGGCGACGACAAGGCCGCGCTCGTCCGCCTGATTGCGGACCAGTTGATGTCGGAAGAGTTGGATATTCTCTACGCGGACTGCTCGCCGCCCGACGCGTCCGATGTGCATGTCGTCAAGGCGATCGTGCCGGGGCTGGAGGTAGAAACGATGAGTTATTACCGCATCGGGGCGCGCAATCTCGCCCGCCTACTCGCGCGCGGAAGCGATCTCGTCGGTCTTGGCGACCCATCCCCCGGCACACTACCGATCTTGCTCACGGATAAGGGGCGAGAAAGCATCGGTGGCCCTGCATGGCTCGATCCAAATGCTGTGGATCGTCTTGTTGGGCCGCTCTATGCCCTCTATCGTGAGCCAGGCCGCCATGCCGCCGCCCTCGCTGCGGAGCGGGATCGTTAGAGCGCGGGCGGCAGCACGACGGCGGGCACATGCGCCGCCGCCATTGCCGCATTGAGCGCGGCGAGATCGGTGGCGATGATCGTGCGGAGCCGGGCAACCTGCTCATCCACGCGCGCCGCGAGGTCGCGAAAGAGTGCGGTCTGCGCCGTCGTCGGGGCATCGTCGCAGCGCGCGACCCAGTAGCCGAGCGTTGCCAGTTTCGCATCGAGTGCGATCGGAGAATTGAGGCTTTCCTGCTCCCCCGCG
>JALYXG010000219.1 GCA_030947205.1 Chloroflexota bacterium | reverse complement strand
AGAAGTTCATCGAGGCGGGTGGTTTGCGAGATGCGGACGGCAATGTGCTCGGCAAGGGGAGCGATCCGCACGCGGCCTCGGTCGTTGGTGACACCGTTGGCGACCCCTTCAAGGATACCGCCGGGCCATCGCTGCATGTGCTCATCAAGCTGCTCGCGACACTGACGCTCGTGCTCGCGCCGCTCTTCATCTGAGCACGGTAGCGTAGGCGTCAGTCTGCGGGCCGGGGACGCAGGCTGACGCCTACGCTACCGCTACCTCCAGGGGAAAGCGTAGTATCATAGGCCAATAACTCGGAAGGGCGGCAATCGAGTCGCCCTTTCGCTTTCCTTATTCTCCCCTTCCCGCGATGGGAAGGCGGCTGGGGGTTAGATAACAGATGCGCGTCGGAGTAATCGGTGGTGGAATGCTCGGTATGGCGGCGGCGTTGCGGCTGCGCCAGGCGGGGCATTCCGTTGTCCTGTGGGAGCGGATGCAGGGACTCGGCGGTCAGGCCGCGACGTTCCCGATTGCCGGAACGCGGCTGGAATATTTCTACCATCACCTCTTCCACTCGGATACTGCGATCACCGACCTAATGACGGAACTCGGCGTCGGCGACACGCTCCAGTGGCTGCCGAGCACCGTGGGAATGTTCCACGACGGCAAGATTTGGCCACTCGATGGCGCGACGGACCTCCTGAAATTGGGCTATATTTCGCCGATTGCGCGCCTGCGCATCGGCGCGATGACGGCGTACCTCCAGTTCCAAAAGAAGTATGCGGGCTACGAGCGCGTTACCGCCGTGCAGTGGATCGAACGGTTCACGGGCAAGAACGGCTTCGATCGCGTCTTCGGCGCGCAACTGCGGGCGAAGTTCGGGCCGTCGTGGGATAAAATCCCGATGGTCTGGTTCTGGAAAAAGGTGCAACTGCGCACCACGAACCGGAGCAATCCGCTCGCCAAGGAGACGCTCGGCTACCCGCGCGGCTCGTTCCAGGTCGTGATAGATGCCCTCGAGGCGGAGTTGCGCCGACTCGGCGTGGAAATCCATTTCGGCGTCAATGTCGAGGCGATCCAGCCACACACCGATGGAGGCGTGACGGTGCGCGTGGACGGGCAGGAGCAGCAGTGTGATCTCGCGGTCGTCACGACGCCATCGGCGGTCTTCAAGCGCCTCGTCCCGGAACTGCCCGCCCAGTATGTGCAAAAACTTGATGCCGCCGGCTATCAGGCGGCGTGCTGCATGCTGCTCGAACTGGACCGGAAACTGACCGACATCTACTGGCTGAACATCGCCGACGAAGCCGTGCCGTTCACGGGCGTGATCGAGCAAACGAACTTTGTGCCGCCGGAGCAATACGGCGGCAGCCACCTCGTCTATCTGTCGCGCTATCTGGAAGTGACCGACCCAATCTGGACGATGGACCAGGACGCGTTGTTCCAGCACTATGTCCCGGCGCTCAAGCGCATCAATCCCGCATTCGATCCGTCGTGGGTGCGCGAAATCCGCGTCTTCCGCGAGCGAGCGGCGCAGCCAATTGTGCCGCTCCATTACTCGTCGCTGATCCCGGAGATGCGCACGCCGCTACCGAATATCTATCTCGCGAACACGACGCAGATTTACCCGGAGGATCGTGGGACGAACTACTCGATCAAACTCGGCGGCGATGTCGCGGCATTGATCGCCGACGACATGAAGGCGGGGCGCATCACGCCTGCGAAGCCTGCACCAACAGCTGCGGACTAACGGGAACGTCATGATGTCGCGGGTAGCGTAGGCTATGAACATTAGCAACCTAACAGGTAACGGTTTGGTGGCACAGGTTTGTAACCTGTGCGCTTGGCATGCCGCCCGGAGGGTACCCGGAAACCTGCCCCACCCGATTACCGGTGTAAGTTATTAATGTTCATTAGCCCACCACCGATGAAAAGCCTCGCCGAAGCAACGAACTCAGGACGCGTGCACTTCCTTGATAACGGCGCGGAGCGAGGCGGAGGGTGTGACGATCTCGAAGTCATCGTTGGCGCGGTGGCCGATCAGCGCCTTGCCGACGGGTGATTCATTCGAGATGCGCCCCTGGCGCGGTTGGGCCTCGACCGCGCCAACAATGGTGTAGGTTACGTCGTCGCCATCGAGGTTGAGCGTCACAGTCGAACCGACCCGGATCACGCTCATGTCCTCAACGAAGTCCGCGATGACGATCGCGTGCTTCATCAGGTATTCGAGTTCGCGGATGCGCGCCTCGATCATCCCCTGCTCTTCGCGCGCGGCGTGGTAGCCCGCATTCTCCCGCAGGTCACCTTCCTCGCGCGCCCGTTGGACGACGTTCGAGATCTCCTTGCGCTTCACCTTCGTCAGTTGGTCGTATTCCGCCTGGAGCGTCGTCAGTCCCTCGGCGGAAACCGGGATCTTCTTGGCGACCGATGCCGTCTGCGCTTTCACCTTTTCGCGCCGCAGTTTCGCCGCGTTCTGTCGTTGCGTCGTACTACTCATACTCAGCCCCTTCTCCCGGAGATCGCACCATCGCCTTACCGCACCCCATTGTAGCCACGCGGAGGGGTAACTGGCAAACTAGCGCGTCGCTTTCCAAACCGCCGTGACATCGGCCTCCTTGAGCCACGCCGCCAGATCGTCGTCGCCATCGGGCACACGGAGGAGCGCGCGGCCATCCGGGAGCAGTTGCACGCTGGCGCCGTGCGCGCGGGCGAGCGCGACCGCTTCGTCCAAAATTTCGCGCTCATCGGCGGCGAGCACGACAACCCGTTCGAGCAGCACGCGGCGCACGGCGCGCATCCATTCTTCGAGTGTTTCGCGGCTGGCATCGGTGAGCGGGCCACCGGTGCGGCTTTCCAGAAAGCGCACGACCTGATCGAAAGCAAGGCCGCGCCGCAGGGCACGACGCAGTGATGTGGCCGTGATGCGGTAGATGCTGACACGATCCAGCGTTTCCGCGTCCGCCAGTGCGAGTAGCGGCCAGAGGTGCGCCGGTTCCGCGTGGAGGACGAGCACGGTGAGATCAGGCTGGATCGCGAGGGGCGTCGCGCCGAAGGGCGGGACGGTGGGTTCCGATCCCCGGCCGAGCAGCCACCAGCCGACATCGGTCACTTGCACGGCCTCGCCCATCGCGGTTTGCCCCCACATGACGACGCCGAACGCGGCGAGGGCGGAGCGCAGCGTCGCCTCGACGCAGCCGCGCACGAGGGCGTCCCGATCCGGCGGCGCCTGCCCGACCCCACTCGCCGCCGTGAACTCATCGCCGAGGAGCGAGGGCCGCACCTGCACGAGTCGTGTGAGGAGGTTGTCGAGCACGTACCAATGACCCGGCTGGCACTGCGTCAGCGCGTCCAGCAGCCGCCCCCGAAAGGTGGGCCACTCCACACCCCAGAGTTGCAGCGCCGTTCCCTGCCCTTCGAGCCATCCTGCCATCCCGCGCCAGGTGGTGAACAACTCGCGCGTTTGCGCGCCGAAGCCGAGTTTCGCCCACGCGACGGGGTCATTTGTCGCGAGCACATGCCGACCGTCCACGTCCCGCTCCGTAATCAGGCCGCGTGCCCGCCCGAGGGCGGCGAGAAAGGCGAGCGACGCGCTCGGCGGGATCGCGGTATCGAGCGACGCCCAGAAGTGGCGCGCGACCCGCTCAGTGAACGAGTGATCGTCCGCGAGCGCCGCGATGCCGCCGCTCGGCCAGCGCGCCGCCTGATGCTCGATCAAGCGCAGCAGCGTCAACA
>JALYXG010000116.1 GCA_030947205.1 Chloroflexota bacterium | reverse complement strand
ACGATCTGCCTGCCACCGGTGCCGGACATGTACATCAGGACTTCTGCGCCGAGCGGTTCGACGATGTCCACATTGACCGCCATCCGATCCTGCGCCTCCGCGCCGTTGCCACTCATCGGCAGTGGCATGACGTGTTCGGGCCGGATGCCGAGGGTCATCTCCTTGCCGATCGCCTCGCTCAGGCGCATCTTGACACGACCGGGCACGGGCAAGGCGAAATCGCCGTTGGCGAGCATCAATTGATCGCCGCTCCGCTGCACCGTCACGGGGAGCACATTCATCGCCGGGCTGCCGATAAAGGTGGCGACGAAAAGGCTCGCTGGATGGTCGTAGATGCGCTGCGGCGTGTCGAGTTGCTGGATCTGGCCTTCCTTCATCACCGCGAGGCGGTCGCCCATCGTCATCGCTTCCTGCTGGTCGTGGGTGACGTAGATCGTCGTCACTTTCAGCCGTTGGTGCAATTTGAGGATTTCCGCGCGCGTCTGCATGCGCAGTTGCGTGTCGAGGTTGGAGAGCGGTTCGTCCATCAGGAAAGCCTGCGGTTCCCGCACGATGGCCCGGCCGAGCGCGACGCGTTGCCGCTGACCACCGGAAAGTTGGCGCGGGCGGCGCTTGAGCAGGTCGGACAGGTTGAGAATTTCGGCTGCATGGCGCACGCGCCGATCAATCTCCGCGTCCGCACCACGCAGCGGCGCGTTCTTGCTGAAGAACCGCCCGAGGAAGCCGGACGATCCATTGCTTTCCTCGTCCACGGGAGCATTCGCGGCGGCCGCCGCCATCTCCTGCTTGCGGAGCCGCAGCGCGAAGGCCAGGTTGCCATAGACATCCATGTGCGGATAGAGCGCGTAGTTCTGGAAGACCATCGCGACATCGCGGTCCTTCGGTGGCAGCGAGGTGACATCGCGGTCGCTGATATATAGCGTGCCGTCCGTGACCTCCTCCAAGCCCGCGAGGCAGCGGAGCGCGCTCGTCTTGCCGCAGCCGGACGGGCCGACGAGCACGAGGAATTCACCATCGGCCGCTTCAAGCGAAACATCGTTCACCGCGACAACATCACCATATTTTTTCGTCACATGATCGAAGGCGATACGCCCCATCGTCGTCCCCTTGGCGTTCGGCAAGCAAGAAAAACACGCTGTATGTCAGCGAAATCGCTGTGGATTGTACCACAATGCGTACGGCTTTCATCCGCCGATGCGGTACATCGGGTTGCCGAGCGTGCCGATGCCGTCAATCGTGATACTGACGACATCGCCCGCTTCGAGCGTGAAATCCGATGGCGGGACGATGCCCGTACCGGTCAGCAACACCGCGCCATTCGGGAAATCATTCGCCTTGAAGAGGTATTCGACGAGTTGGGCGAGCGGGCGGGCGATCTGATTCGTGTTCGATTCCCCCCGGAATACATCGTTTGCGCCGCGTGTGATCGTCATCTTGATCGCGAGGTTGCCCACGTCCGGGATCTCGTCGGCGAGCGCGACGGACGGGCCGAGGGCGCAGCAGTCCCGGAACATCTTCGCCTGCGGGAGATAGAGCGGGTTCTCACCCTCGATGGAGCGCGAGCTGACATCGTTGCCGATTGTGTAGCCGACGATCTCGCCGGCGGCATTGACGACCAGGGCGAGTTCGGGTTCTGGGACATCCCATGTACTATCCGGCCGGATGGCGAGCGGCTGACCAGGGCCGACAACGCGCGACGGCGTCGCCTTGAAGAAGATTTCCGGCCGCTCCGCGCCGTAGACGCGATCATAGACGCTCTGCTCGCTGCTTTCCTCCATTCGGGCATCGCGGGAACGGAGATAGGTGACGCCGCACGCCCAAACTTCCTGCGCGTCGAGCGGCTTGTGCAGCATCGCGTCGATGTGCGTGCAAACGGGCAAGCGGTCGAACGGCGCGTCACGCAGCAACTGGCGCACCTCAGCGAACGGGCGAGAAAGCACATCGCGCAGCGACTGCAAGCCCGCGCCCTCCCATGCTGAAAGATCGTACACACCGCCGAGGTCCGCCCAACCGAGGCGCGGCGTCGAATTGAACGAGGTCGTGAAGTGACAGAGTGGCATCGCGTCGAACCTCCGTCGTTAGTGGCGTTCAGGAAGCGAATATCGCTTGTCCTCGAATGCGCCGTGCGCTTCATTGTACGCGGCGATCAGTGGCGTCAGTTCTTCCCAGAGCGCGTCCGGCACCGGCGTTAGGGCATCGTCAACGGCTTGTTGCACGCGCTCCGGTCGTGTCATGCCGACGATGGTACTGTGGATGCGCGAGTCGCGGAGCGAGAAGTGGAGGGCCGCGACGCGGAGTGGGATGCCGTGGCGCTGGCAAACCGTATCAAGCCGCTTCGCCTGCTCGATCATCGCGGGGGGAGCTTGCTGGTATTGATAGCGCGGGTAGGCGTCCGGGCCTTTCGCGAGCATGCCGCTCCCGTATGGCGCGGCATTCAGCACACCGAGGCCGCGTTCGTGCGCGACGGTCAGGAGCGGGTCGGCGGTCTGATCGAGCAGCGTGTACCGATTGTGTGTGATCACCGCGTCGAATATCCCCGTCTCGACGTAGCGGATCTCCATGTCAATCGGCCCACCCGCGACGCCGAGGTATTCGACCAGCCCTTCCTCTTTCAGTTTCTGCAGGACTTCCACCGGGCCACCGGGCGCCATCGCCGCTTCGAAGGTCGTATGCTCCGGGTCGTGGAGATGCATCAGTTGGATTGTGTCGAGGTTGAGAAGGCGCAGACTCCGCTCGACGCTGCGGCGCATCTGGTCGCCGCTAAAGTCACCGGTGTGCAGATCGCGGTCCGCCTTCGAATCGAGGATGTATCCGGCGGGCAGTCCGCCGCGCTCCTTGAGCACGATGCCGATGCGCCGCTCACTCTCACCGTCGCCATAGGAGGCGGCGGTATCAATGAAGTTGATCGGGCTGTTGAGTAGGGCGCGCACCGTCGCCAGCGCGCGTTCCTCGGGCACGTCGTACGCGAACGTTTCCGGCATATTGCCGAGCGGCGCACCGCCGAGACAGAGACTTGTGACTTGCAGCCCGGTTTTTCCGAGCGTGGTTTGCGGTAGTGTGGGCATTGGGAAACCTCACCCCCCGGCCCCCTCTCCTTTGCTTGTCAGCAATAGAGAGGGGAGAATATGGGATTCGTAGGGGCGGTTCGTGAACCGCTTTCCCTTCGTCCTTCGTCCTCAGTCCTCGGCCCTTCCCTAGAGCGATGGGCCGATGCGGTTGATACCGAACTCGTTGCAGCCCCATTCCTCGGAGCGGGTTTGCTCACCGTTGGCGACGGAGATGATCTTCTCGAAGAGGCGGCGACCGACATCCTGCAAGGTTTCGGTGCCGTCCACGATGGTGCCAGCGTTGATGTCCATGTTGTCGGACATCTTTTCGTACATCGGCGTGTTCGTCGCGACTTTGATGACGGGCGCGATGGCCGCGCCGGTGACGCTGCCGCGCCCGGTCGTGAAGACGACCATCTGCGCCATGCCGGCGAGGTTGCCGGTCACGCTCTCGATGTCGTTCCCCGGTGTGTCCATGATGACGAGGCCCTTCTGGGTGGGCGGTTGGGCGTAGGCGATCACTTCGTTGAGCGGCGTGCTGCCGCCTTTTTTCATCGCACCGATGGACTTTTCTTCGATTGTCGTCAGGCCACCCTTGATGTTGCCCGGCGCGGGGTTGCCTTTGTTGAGGTCCACGCCCATCCGCAGCGCGTCCTCCTCGTAGCGACGCACGGCGGCGACAAGTTGCTCGCCGACTTCGGGCGTCCGACCGCGCGCGGCGAGCAGATGCTCCGCGCCGAGGCATTCGGGTATTTCCGCGAGCATCACGGTGCCGCCCGCCGCGACGAGCATGTCCGAGGTGATGCCAAGCGCGGGGTTCGCTGTGATGCCGCTGAAGGCGTCCGAGCCGCCGCACTGCACGGCGAGGATCAGTTCAGAAAGCGGCACCGGCTCGCGCTTGACGCGGCTCGCCCGTTCGAGCAGGCCGTGACACTTTTCGATGCCGAGTTCGACCGTCGCTTTGATACCGCCGCTCTCCTGGATGCCGAGAAACTCCACGTCCTGGCCCGTGTCCGCGATCATCTGCGCGACGCGGTCACCTTCGATCGTCTCGCAGCCGAGCGAAACGACGAGCACGCCGGCGACGTTCGGATTCGTTGCGTAACCGATTAGCGTCGCCCGCGTCTGCTCGACATCGTCTCCGACTTGCGAGCAGCCGTGCTGATGCGTAACGAAGACGCACTCCGGCGCCTGCTGCGCGATCCGCTGCACGACGGTGTTGGAGCAAACGACCGATGGGATAATCAGCACGAGGTTGCGCACCCCGGCACGCCCGCTGTGCGCACGCCGATAGCCCATGAATGTGCGTGTCGTCAGGTCCTGATCGTCATTCGTTGTCCCGCGCGCGGCGGGTGCGGTTAGTGTCATTACGTTTGCTCCTGTCCGCCAGTGTGCTGGCCAATGAGGTCTCCGCGACCGCGCTGGCTTGTGATGTTGTGGATGTGCGTGTGCGAACCGACGGGGATAAACTGGGTCGCGCGCCCGATCCGCTCGCCGTACTTGATTACCTGATCGCCCTCCGCGATGTCCGCAGTGGAGAACTTGTGGCCGAACTGGATCGGCTCGACCGTCGTGACGGAGCGTTCCGAGCCGTCAGGCGCCGCGATGACAAGCTGTTCGCCCGCCGTCAACTCGCGGATCGCGACGGCGACATTGTCCTTCGCATCCATGATAAGCGCGCGCGTTTCTCCGGCGATACGGTCCTTCGTATCGGGCATCGGCAATCCTCCCCACCTCTTGTTTCATGCATTGGCGATGGACGGCACACTGGAGCGTGCATCCGGCACGGTACGGCGGCTTGCCCCCACTGTCAAGACGCGCCGAAGCCAGGGCAACTTACGGCCTCGGCGGCTGATTGCCGAGCGGTGAGGCGGTCGGTGCGAAGTGGACGGTTGTTCCCGGTTGAACGGCGATCACGCCGACACGATCCGCTTCAATCGCCGTCACATCACTCGGCGTCGCGTCGCGCATTACTTTGAGCAGGGTATCGTCCATGAGGACAACGTGTTTGACACCCGCTGGCACGACGATGGTGCGATCCGCTTCCGTACCGTAGGTCACGTCCACGAACCGGACGCGATAGTCGGGCAGATACAACAGCCAGTGCCGGTAACTCTCGTACGAGATGAGCAGCGTCGTCGCGGAATCGCCGTGCGCATGGACAAAAGCGATTTTCGCGTCAATCGTTCGATCCTGCTGGCGGATACCATGTGCGGTTAGGGTCAGGGGGCGAAAAAGGAAGATGCCGATGTTGGTGGCGATCACGAGGAGCACGAGCGCCGGGATCACGACCGACCGGAGCCGACCGAGACGGAGCCTCGCGGCAATCTCCGGCAACGAAACGGTGAACCGCGCCGCGATCAGCAGCAATGCCGGCAAGAACGTGAAGACATACCCCGGATCGCCGATATGCACCCACGTGTAAAAGAGCAGCATCGGCGCCATCCAGAGCACGAACAACACGATGAAGGGGCGCACGGCGGGGCGCCCCTCTCGCAAATATCGCCACTGCGTTGCCAACCAGACCACCGCACCCGCGACCGGCAGTGCAAGCGCGTACAAGGCGTATCCCGTGTACTTCGCGGTGTCCCGAAGATTGACAAGGAGGGCGTGCGGCCCGTTTTCGGCGACGGAGTACCGTTTCAATACATCGTCGCTTGTATACGCGCGAAAAACCTTCCAATACCCCGACCAGCCGCCGGACAGCGCAATCGTCGGGATAAACCAGAGCAACACAATCACGACGACACACAGCCCGCTAAGAAAAATCGTTCGAAATGGCAGCCGCCAGTGGCCGAACAGCCATAACGGCAGCAAGAAAAGCAGGAGATCGGGGCGGAAGCCGCCACCAATCGCGTACGCCGCTGAGAGCGCGAGCGGCAACCAGATGGTGACACCTCGACCCTCTAGGTGGCATCGCCATGCGAACAAGGCGACGAGGGTGGCGAAGAGCGCGAGCGACGGATAGGCAAGCGCGACCGCCCCATTTGTCCAGAAGGTGACGCTGCACAGGAGATAAAGTGCCGCGACGATGCCCGCCGTCTGTCCGAACAGCGTGCGACCAAGCAGATAAATCGCCGCGACAGCCCCCGCACTAAGCACCATCGCGACGGTGACAAGCGCGGCATTCGGATCGGGGATGACGAGTTGAACGACACGCCCCATGGCGACAAAGATGAGATAACCCGGCGGGTGCGGATGATGGAGGCGGACGTCGTAGTCACCGAGGGCGAGGACAAAGTTCACCGCGTCCCAGTTGAAGACGCGATGCGAGCGGAACGGGAAGCGCGTGACGATCGTCAGCAGTGCGAACGCCGCCGCAATGATCGCATCCGAACGAATGCCGACTGGGGTGTCGAGCGTCGCGGAGCATTCGACGGTGAGCCGCACCGCTAGCCTTCCCCAGCCGCTTTCAGGGCGTCTACAGCGGCGCGAATTCGCTGATCCACGCGGCCCGGCCCAAGGACGAGCATCAAGTCCGCCTGGTCGGGCGCGAAGGTGCGTCCAGTCGTCGCGATCCGCAGCAGACCGAACGGCACGCCCCGTTTGGCGCCGAATTGCTGCACCACGGTGTCAATCGCCGCGACAAGATGCTCGCGGGCGCTCCAATTCGCGTCCGCCAATGCATTCAGCGCGGCTTCCAGAATCGCCGCTGCCTGATCGCCGCCCTGTTTTTTCAGGAGCGCGACCATACCGGTATCGGCATCGGGTTCCTCGAAGAAGTAGTTTGTCGCCTCCGGGACCTCCGTGAGTGTCTTGACGCGCTCTTTTTCGAGTGAGAGCGCGCGGCTGACATACTCGCGCGGTGCATCATGCGCCAGCCCTGCGTCGTGCAGAAAAGGGAGCGACCGCTCGACAAAGTCTTCCAGCGTCAGGCGGTGGTTGATCCACTGACCGTTCATCCAGAGCAGTTTGTCCTTGTCCCACGCGGAGGGCGCGGGGCGGATGTCCGCGATATGGAATCGCTTGGCCGCTTCTTCTTTGGTGAACAACTCGATATCGTCACCGTACGACCAGCCGAGGAGCGCGCAGAAATTGACCAGCGCTTCGGGCAGGAAACCCTGCTCGCGGTATTCGTGCAGCGCCGAGTCGCCGTGCCGCTTCGAAAACTTCTTGCCGTCCGTCCGCGTGACAAGGGGCAGGTGGCACCAGACCGGTCGCTCCCAGCCGAACGCGTCGTACAAGAGCGCGTGGATCGGCAGGCTCGGAATCCACTCGTCCGCCCGCATGACGTGTGTGACGTGCATGAAATGGTCGTCCACGACCACCGCGAGCGAATAGGTGGGGTAGCCGTCGCGCTTCATTAGCACGGGATCGGCGGGGATTTCGCTGTTCTGCCAGTGAATCTCTCCCCGGAGCAGGTCTCGCGCGACCGTTTCGCCATCGAGCGGCGCCTTGAACCGGACGGCGGGCGGCAGTTCGCTCTGCGCGCGTGCCGCATCGCGCTGCTCCGGCGTCCAATCGCGGTACTTGCGATACGCGCGGGTCGTGTCCGGCGCGGCGTTCTTGCCGGGCGGTGGCGGCGGATCGAAGTCTTCATACGCGAGGCCGTGATCGAGGAGCCAGCGCGCCCACTCCTGATATAAGGGCAACCGCTCGCTCTGGATGTACGGTGCGTACGGGCCACCGATTCCCGGCCCTTCATCCCACAGCAGGCCAAGCCAACGCAGGCCATCGGTGATCGCGTCCAGCGAATCCTCATTCAATCGCCGCTGGTCGGTGTCCTCGATGCGCAGGATGAATGTGCCACCCGACTGATGAGCCGCCAGCCAATTGAAGAGCGCGGAACGCGCCCCGCCGACATGCAGATAGCCGGTTGGGCTGGGGGGAAAGCGGACGCGCATCGGTGTTGTCGGTTCGGTGTCAGCCATCTGTTCGTTCTCTCCTTCATCATCCTGTCTTGCTACAGCATAGCAGAGGCGGAACCGGAGCAACATCCGCTTTTGACACCCGTATGGTCGGGTGTTACCCTAATGGTTGGCGTGGGCGGCGGTTCCGTTGGCGTCTTTTTCTTTCGCTCCGGGAGGATCCGTCCGTGCGAATTCGTCCGTGGTACATCTTCTCCGTCATCGTCGTTTTGACGATCCTCGCCACCTGGATTGCTTTGCCGGGGCAGCGGCTGAATGTGTTCAATGCAAAGACGCGCACCGAAACCAAGTTGGGGCTGGACCTCAAAGGTGGTGTGCATGCGGTGTTGCAGGCCCGGCCCGCGCCGGGGCAGAAGGTTGACGCCGATGTTCTTTCCGGTTTGCGCGACACTATCGAGCGCCGCGTCAACGGTCTCGGTGTGAGCGAGCCGATCATCCAGACCCAGGGCAATGACAAGATCGTCGTCGAGCTGCCCGGCGTGCAGGACCCGGAAGCGGCCGTGCGCGTCCTCAAGCAGACGGCGCTCCTCGAATTAGTCGGCAGCCAAACGCAGTTGCCGGTCGGCTCGGTCATCACGACCTCACTCGGTGGCCCGGAAACGGTCGGCCTCAACCCCGATGGATCGCCAGTCAGTACGGCGACGCCGGGACCGGGTACGACGGTTCCCTCGGTCGGCACAGTCGCTCCGGGCGGCACGCCCGCCGCTGCGGCATCGGGTACGACGACTTCGACCGTAGGGACCGCGACGCCAGCCGGCGCGGCGAGCGCGACTCCTTCTACCGATGCCTCCGGCACCCCATCGGGGTCTGCGGCGGCTGCCGGGACGAGTGGCACGCCCGATCCGAACAGCACGCCGGGTGCGTCCGCGACCGCAGCGCCATCGGCGACCGCTCCGACGGGGCCGTCGTACGAGACAATTGTCACGGGGAAAGAACTCGCGGATGCGTTTCCGCAGACCGATCAGAGCGGCAACCTCGTCGTCGGCTTCAAGTTGAACTCGGACGCCGCGAGCAAATTCGGTGACTACACGGGTTCGCACGTCGGCCAGTTCCTGAATGTCATTGTAGATAAGAAAGTCGTCAACAGTGCGACGATTCAAAGTCGGATTGACCAGAGCGGCGAGATCAACGGCCTGGCCCGCACCGAAGTCCAGAATCTCGTCATCGTGCTCAAGTCCGGTCGTCTCGCCGTGCCGCTCGATGTGATCGAGACGCGCACAGTCGGCCCGACGCTCGGGCAGGATTCGATCAACAAGAGCCTGCTCGCGGGCGCGATCGGCCTCGCGGCGGTCGCCTTCTTTATGATCGTCTTCTACCGCCTGCCGGGCGTCCTCGCGGTCTGCGCGCTCGGCGTCTACACTGTGCTGACGTTCGCGATGTTCAAGTTGTTCGGCGTCGTGCTGACGCTCGCCGGCATCGCCGGTTTCATCCTCTCCATCGGTATGGCGGTGGACGCGAATGTGCTGATCTTCGCCCGGATGAAGGAAGAATTGCGTTCGGGCAGGACGCTGCGCGGCGCGATTGACGCCGGCTTCGACCACGCCTGGCCTTCGATCCGCGACTCGAACGCCTCGACGATCATCACCTGTTTGATTCTCTATGTCTTCGGCGGGATCACCGGCACGTCGGTCGTGCGCGGGTTCGCGCTGACGCTGTTGATCGGCGTGCTCGTCAGCCTGTTCAGCGCGATCACCGTCACGCGGACGTTCCTGCGCTGCCTGCTTAGTTCGCGCGGCATCTCGACGAACCGCTGGCTCTTCAACACCGAATCGTTCGCGCCCGCATCGGAGCGCAGCACCGCGACGACGACCGCCGGGGATTAGGGGGAACACCGCCGATGCTCGATCTCATCCACCACCGTAAAATCTGGTATACGCTCTCGCTGATCATCATCGTGCCGGGCCTGCTGGCGCTGATTTTCTGGCACCTGAACCTCGGCATTGACTTCACGGGCGGCACCGTCTGGGAGTTGCAATTCCCGCGCACGGATGTGCAGTCGCTCGATGTCCGCCAGATTCTCGTTGACAATGGGCAGCAGGACCCGCAAGTGCAGATCGCGACCGGCGTGGATCAGAACACGCAGACGGCGCTGATCAAACTGAAGCACCTCGACGAAGGCTCGGCGGACAAAGCGAAATTGTCCAGCGCGCTGAAGGCGCGCTACGGAGACTACAAGGAACTGCGCCTCGACACCGTCGGCCCGACGGTCGGCGCGTCGGTCAGCAAGAACTCGATCTTGTCGGTCTTCGCGGCGTCGGTCGGTATCTTGCTCTATCTCGCGTGGGCCTTCCGCAAGGTGAAGCGCCCCTTCCTGTACGGTTCGTGCGCAATCGTCGCGATGCTGCATGACGTGCTGCTCGTGCTCGGCATCTTCGCGATCCTCGGCAAGTTACTCGGCACCGAGATTGACTCGCTCTTCGTCACCGCCCTCCTGACCGTGATCGGCTTCTCCGTCCACGACACGATCGTCGTCTTCGACCGCATCCGCGAGAACCAAATCCGCCGCCCGGCGATGCCGTTCGACGATGTCGTGAATTACAGCTTGAACCAGACAATTGTGCGCTCGATCAACACGTCGCTGACGGTCATCTTCACGCTCCTCGCGCTCGTGTTGTTCGGCGGCGCGACGATCCGTGAGTTCGTGCTGGCGCTGCTGCTGGGCGTCGTCAGCGGCACGTACTCGTCCATCTTCAACGCGAGCCAGTTGCTCGTCAGCTGGGAGCGGGGCGAAATCCAGCG
>JALYXG010000103.1 GCA_030947205.1 Chloroflexota bacterium | reverse complement strand
GTCATCGGGCGTGCCATCGTCCGCTCCGTGAATCGTCGCATTGAACGCCGCCACCCGGCTCGTGTCGTCCACGGTCGCGCGCCGCAGCACCAACCCATCGCCGAGATCGCGCGGCAATGTCGTCATGGGAACCTTACCCTCCACCCCCTCTCCATCGCAATGGAGAGGGGGAGCAATATACGCTTTATGGTTGTGTTGTATCGTGCCCGCTCAGTCCTCAGTCCTCAGGCCTTCGTCACAATGGGTAGCGATACTCGGCGGAGACGGCCTTCATGTGCTCTTCAAGAACCTCGAAGTAGTCGCCGTATCGTTTGTGCATCGCGAGGAGCCATTTTTCGCAGCCCCAGGGGAACTTGCGCAACTGAAAGGTCATCTCGACCAGATCGCCGTACACGAAGTCGCGGCCATCGTAGGTGACGGTCGGCACCGCCTCGACCTGTGCGGGATCGCGATCCGCGAAGCGTTCGAGGCAGAAATCTTCCAGAATCGCGTGCGGCGCCTTGTCCGCGACCTTCAGGAAGTGGTCGCCCCCCTCCATCCGGTAGATCGCGACGATCTTCCCGATCTCGCGGTACACCAGTTCCTCCGCCGTATCCCGCACAATCACCCACACAGTGTCGCTCCCTTCGGTCGCTCAGCAATGAGCAATGAGCAACGAGCAATGAGTATGGACTTATCGCCTCTGCGTGCAAGCCTGCCAACATCTCTCACGGGATCACTCATTGCTCGTTGCTCATTGCTCATTGCTCGCTAGGCCGCGCGGGCGGCGCGGTGGACGCAGGAGGCGGGTTCGTATGGGGTGACGGGCGTGTCGCCGTGGATCGCGAAGCCGCGCATCGGGCCGATGCCGATGTTGGATGCGGTGATGATGTGGCGGATGCGCTCCGGCACGAAGCCCATCATCGTCGCCGCGACGGTGTCCACCGCGACGGCGTTCGCACCCGCGATCAGGTGGCCCGTCGGGATCGGCGTGCCGTTCGTTGGCCCCAGCCCCTCCATGCCGACGATGCCGTCAATGATGTGCAGGTGGGCGGGGATGGCACGGTTGAGGTCGCTGATCGCGTTGGACATATCCGCGCCGTGCAGGCGGATGGCGGTGGATTTGCGCGTCGCGCCGTTCGGCGTCGTCACAATCGTCGCGGGCATCGCGCCGACGAAGTTCTTCAACGCCAGCGTGACGACTGTCAGGATGTGCGTCTTCATCTTCGGCACGTTGATGACGCGATCCGCCGCCATGAACTGCTCCGGCACCGGGATGCGCCCGACGACGAGCGGGTCCGGCACGTCTACCCAGACGGGGCGCGCCTCGTTACAGTCGAGCCATTCGACATTGTAGGGCGCGAGCATCTCGATATAGCCGCTGTTCGTGAAGGCGGCGGCGGCGCTCATCGCGGAAGACGGGCCATCGGCAATCGTGATCCGGCGCGCGCCGCAGTCACGCAGCAGCCCGCAGAGCGCGGCAACGACCGCCGGATGCGTCACCGAGGCGGTCTCCGGCGGCGCCCCATTGACGAGATTGACCTTGATGACGATGTCACCGTTATGCGGTACGAGCACCGGAAAATCCGCCAGCCGCGCGAGCGCATCCCGCAGCGCCGCCACATCGTACGCCTCAATCACCTCCGACACTCGCACCGTCGCCTCACGCTCACTCACAACACACCTCCATTGAAACCAATGAACGCAGAGCGCGCAGAGCACGCAGAGGCCGCAGAGAACGCAGAGAAAAGTGAAGAATAAGGAGCATCGCCCTTCATTTTCTCTCCTCCTCTCTGTGGTCTCTGCGTGCTCTGCGCGCTCTGCGTTAAAAATCCATTTACGGACGGGCGACGAGGACGATGCGACCGGTGGACTCGCCGGGTGGCTCCAGGGTCGGGCCGATGCGCGGCAGGCAGGCGAAGGCGTCCAGCGGCGTTAATCCGGCGGCAGACAGCGCGGCGGTGATCTCGTCGAGTGTGTAGCCGCGTTCCCGGTGGACTTCCTCGAAGTGGCGATAGTCGTGGCCGAGGCGGGCGAAACAGGTGAGCGTCATCGTCGCAATCGCCGTCGTCTCGTCCCATTCCGCCTGCTGAATGAAGGTGGTGTCGCCGAATTCCTGTACCCAGCAGTTGCCATTCCAGTCTGCCGCGAGTCCGGCGCGCGTATTCATGTCGAAGATCGCCAGGCCGTCCGGTGCAAGCGACTGCCGGATGCAGCCAAAGGCCCGCACCAGGTCGGCGGGAGCGGTGAGATAGTTCAGACTGTCGTAGAAGCAGGTGACGAGGTCCACCGGCTC
>JALYXG010000096.1 GCA_030947205.1 Chloroflexota bacterium | reverse complement strand
TCCGCAGCCACAGGCGCGGGCAAAGCGGTGGGGGCGCCGAGGAGGGCCACCGCCGGGCAGGGTGCAGCGCGGTTCCCAACGTGCAGTCGAGTCTTTCGCGTTTCCGCCCTCTCCCCTTCCCCTCTGCACCGTAAGGTGGCATACTCCGGCGGTCGCTACGGCGTCCGCCGGTTTTGCTTGTTCGCCACAACGCCGCTGTTTCTTTACCGACGACGTAGGAGCAACACACAGCATGGCGTTTTGCAACGCATGTGGTACTGAGGTACCGGAACAGGCGCGATTTTGTCAGAACTGCGGCGCGAACCTCATGCCGACCGATGGCAGTCCCGCGATGACGCCCCCCACGACGGCACCCCAGCCTCCCTATCCACCGCCATATGCGTCGGCCTATGGTTCGATTCCTCCTTCGTATCCACCGCCACCGTATGCCGTAGTTCCCAGCTACGCGGTTCCGCCAACGAAGAGCGGCAAGGCCGTCGCAGGATTCTGGATTGGGATTGCCAGTATTCCGTGCTGCATCTTCAGCTGGATCGGTGTCATCGTCGGCATAACCGGCCTCATATTCGGCCTCCTTGGTTGGCGTGACACGCGCCGTTTCGCGGCAATGAGCGGGGAAAGCCCCGCGCGGTATGGACGAACGCAAGCGACGATTGGCATTATTTGCGCGGCCGTCGGCACTGCTGCTTCGGTCGCCGTCCTCGTCTATCTCCTCAATCACCTCGAAAGATACGGCATCAAGTTTTCCGGGTAGGCGCACACCGATTCCCCTTTCACGACATGCTCGCTGCGTGTACACTTGCGGTACGCGGGTGTTTGTACACTGCCATATATGGTCGTATTCGCCGGGGGAATCGGTACCGATGCCAATCGAAGAAGCAATTCTTTCCGGCCTGAACCCGCAGCAACGCGAGGCCGTGACGACGACCGACGGGCCGGTGCTGATCGTTGCGGGGCCGGGGAGTGGCAAGACGCGCGTGCTGACGCATCGCATCGCCTATCTCTTGTCCGTGCGCCATGTTGACCCGCACCAGGTCCTCGCCGTCACCTTCACGAACAAGGCGGCGAAGGAGATGCGCGACCGCCTCGAACGGCTCGTCGGCGCGCAGATCAACGGCCTGACGGTGGGCACCTTCCATGCATTCTGCGCGCGCGTCCTGCGCCGGGATGGCGAGCGGATCGGCATTGCGCAGGACTTCACGATCTACGATGACGCCGATCAGATCGGTGTGATGAAGAATGCCCTGCGGGACCTCAACCTCGATCCGAAACAGTACGGGCCGCGAACGATCCTCAGTACGATCTCGGCGGCGAAAAGCAATGGCGTGACGGCGGACGAGTTCGTCGGCCTCGCGTCATCGTACTGGGAAGAGATCGCTGCGCGGGTCTATCCGGTCTATCAACGGCTCCTGCGGCTCCACAATGCGCTCGACTTCGATGATCTGCTCCTGATGACCTTTCGGCTGCTGACCACTCAACCGGATGTGCTCGAACGGTACCAGCATCGCTATCGGTACATCCATGTGGACGAGTATCAGGACACCAACCATGTGCAGTACCGTTTGGTAAAGGAGTTGGCGGCGAAACATCAGAACCTCTGCGTCGTCGGCGACCCGGATCAAAGCATCTACGGATGGCGACAGGCGGACATCCGCAACATTCTCGATTTCGAGCGGGACTTTCCGACCGCCAAGACGATCCTGCTCGAACAAAATTACCGCTCCACCAAACGGATAGTGGACGCCGCGCACGCCGTCATCAGCATGAACACGCAGCGCAAGCAGAAGCGACTGATCACCGAGAACGACGAAGGCCCGGCGATCTCGATCCGCGAGCATTACGATGAAGGGCAGGAAGCGCAGTTCGTCGTGCAGGAAATCCAGCGCCTCGTGACCATCGGGAAGTACCGGACGAGCGACTGCGCGGTAATGTACCGGACAAACGCGCAGAGCCGGATCATGGAAGAAGCGTGCATCCGCTTCGGCCTGCCCTACCAACTGATCGGCGGCACGCGGTTCTACGAGCGCAAGGAAGTCAAGGATGTGCTTGCGCTCATGCGGCTCGTCCACAATCCGTCCGATGGGGCGGCCTTCGAGCGGATCATCGAGAACACGCCCCTCGGTCGCGGCATCGGCAAGCAATCGGTCAACGCGCTCAATGCGTGGGCACGCGCGCACAATACGTCGGCGGTTACCGGGTGTCGCAATCTTGTCGAAGGGGTGGAGCCGTTGCCACCCGTCACCGGACGCCCCGCCGCCGGACTCGCCGACATCGCCCGATTCGTCGCGGGGATGCGCGCGACGATGCTCGACGCCAGTATCGTCACCTTCTTCGATGTGCTGATGGAACGCTCCGGATACCTGCGAATGCTCGAAGAGTCAGGGATGGACGAGGCCGACCGCGTGGAAAACGTCGCCGAACTGCGCACGGTCGTCGCGGATTACGAGACGCTCGACCCCGCGCAGGCGCTCGCGACCTTTTTGGAGGAAGCCGCGCTGGTATCCGATCAGGATATGTACAACCGGACCGCCGACGACACTGAAAAGGCGACGCTCATCACGCTCCATGCCGCGAAGGGATTGGAATTTCCCGTCGTCTTCATCGTCGGCGCAGAAGAGAACATCCTGCCGCACGCCCGGTCGCAGGAAAGCGCATCCGAACTTGAGGAGGAGCGCCGCCTCTTCTTTGTCGGGATCACGCGCGCCAAGGAGCGTTTGTATATCTCCCATGTCTTCAAACGTACCATCTGGGGCAACGAGCAGTACGCGACACGCTCGCGGTTCGTGGACTCGATTCCGCCGGACATCATCGAGGAGACCGGCACGTCCGCGCGCCGCTTGCCTATCTCATCCCCACCGCAGAACAATGCGACGCGGTGGGAAACCCCTCCCCATGCCACCCAAAGGGCGCCCGGCCCGATACTGCCCAAAGGGCGCCCGGAGGGGGGGAGCAATGGGAGCGGGAGACAAGCGCCCGTTCCTCCTCCTGCGTCGCGAGGGGGTCAGGGGATGGATTTCCGCGCCGGTGATCGCGTCACACATCCGAAGTTTGGTGACGGCGCGGTCGTGACAGTACGCGACCTCGGCGACGATCAGGAAGTGACGATTGCCTTCGTCGGCGCGGGCGTCAAGAAACTGATGGCGTCACTCGCCCGGATCGAAAAGCGGCACGAGAAACCGATATGAACAGCACGTATTGCGGATAGGAAAGGCAGGACATCGGTGGCAACAACGGCGACACGGTGGGTATATCTCTTCCGCGATGGCGATGCCGGGCAGCGCGACCTGCTCGGCGGCAAGGGCGCGAACCTCGCCGAGATGACCAACGCCGGTTTGCCCGTCCCGCCCGGCTTCACGATCACGACCGAAGCGTGTAACGCCTACTTCGATGCGGACGGCGCGCTCCCGGACGGGCTGTGGGAGCAGACAATGGCGGGCCTCAAAGAAGTCGAAGGGCAGATGGATCGGACATTCGGCGGCGACGCGAAGCCGTTGCTCGTTTCCGTCCGCAGCGGCGCCAAGTTCTCGATGCCGGGCATGATGGACACGATCCTCAACCTCGGCCTCTCGTCGCAATCGCTCGCCGGGCTGATCGAAGAAACCGGTGACGCACGATTCGCCTACGACTGCATGCGACGGCTGATCCAGATGTTCGGGAAAGTCGTGCTCGATGTGAACAGCGAGCTATTCGAGGACGCCATTGATCGGGTTAAGCGCCGTCTCAATGTGACGAGCGACACGGAGATTCCGGCGGATGCGCTGAAGCAACTCGCCGACGAGTTCCGCGCCATTGTCCGTCAGGAGAGCGGTGTAGACTTCCCCGACGATCCGCTCGAACAGCTGAAGATGGCGATCGAGGCGGTCTTCCGGTCGTGGAACAACCAGCGTGCGATCCGCTATCGCCGCCAGAACAACATCCCGGACAGCATCGGCACGGCGGTCAATGTACAGTCCATGGTCTACGGCAACCTCGGCGACGACTGCGCGACAGGCGTCTGTTTCACCCGCAACCCGAACACCGGGGAGCGCGGCTTGTTCGGCGAATATCTGCCGAACGCGCAGGGCGAGGATGTGGTTGCGGGCGTACGCACGCCGAAACCCGTCCGCGAGATGGGCGACGATCCCGCGCTCCGCGAGGCATACGACCAGCTGCTCGGCATCGCCGATCGCCTCGAACGGCACTACCGCGACATGCAGGACCTCGAATTCACGATCCAGCACCACGAACTTTTTATGTTGCAGACGCGTAGCGGCAAGCGCACCGGCGGCGCGGCGGTAAAAATCGCCGTGGATATGGCGAACGAGGGGCTGATCAGCGAGCGGGAAGGGGTCAGTCGCGTCGAACCGGCGCAACTCGACCAACTGCTGCATCCGACAATTGATCCCGGTGCGCGGGTACAGGTGCTCGCGACGGGCCTGCCCGCCTCGCCCGGCGCGGCGACAGGCAAGGTTGTCTTCGACCCCGATGAGGCGCAGCGGCGTGGGCAGGCAGGCGAACCAGTGATCCTCGTGCGAATCGAGACAAGCCCGGAGGACTTCCATGGTATGGTCGCGGCGCAGGGCGTCCTGACCGCGCGTGGCGGCATGACCTCGCACGCGGCAGTCGTCGCGCGCGGGATGGGCAAGCCGTGCGTCTCGGGGTGCTCGGCGCTGCAAATTGACTACGCGAAAGGCGAGGTGCATGTCGCGGAATTCACCTTTAAGGTGGGCGACTTCATCACGATTGACGGCGCGACCGGGAATGTGATGCTCGGCAAGGTGCCGACGGTCGAACCGTCGGTCGGTGGCGATCTCGCCACGCTGATGGATTGGGCGGATGCCGAGCGGCGACTGAAGGTGCGCGCCAATGCCGACACGCCGCAGGACGCGGCGGCGGCGCGCGAATTCGGTGCGGAGGGGATCGGCCT
>JALYXG010000081.1 GCA_030947205.1 Chloroflexota bacterium | reverse complement strand
ACGCCGTCCAGCGCCTCGACATGGACGCAAACGCGCTGTTCGCCATCGCCGAGATCGAGCAGTTCGAGGCAGAATGCGCCGAGCCGCCGCGCGTCCTCGCTTTCCGCGAACAACCCCTGCTCGATGTCCTCGGGGTAGATGTTCGCGCCCATGTACGAGACCGTGCTATCGCTCCGGCCGAAGAGGTAGAGGAATGGGATATGGAAGACGGGCTGCTCCGGCCGGTCGCACTCGCGTAGCGGATCCAAGCCGAAGTCGCGCAGCACGGCGAGCATCCGGTCGAAGGGAATGACACCGCCCGCATCGTGGATGTTGTAGCGGATGCGCGGCGAAAGAACTTTCAGGCGGTTGACGGTGATGATTAACTCGCCCGCGTCGTTCGTCTCGATGTAGTAGTCGAGCGGGCTGTACTGGAAGAGCATCGGCAGGCGTGGATCGTCGCCGAAAAGTGCGCGCTGGAGGGCGGGATTCTCCGCCACGCGCTTGCGAATCCAGACGGTAATCGGCATTTCGCCCGCCACGCCGATGTCAATGTCGGACGCGCCGTAGCCGGAGTAAACGCGGAGGAAGCGGCGTTCCAGATAGGCACGCAGCCCCTCGCTCATCCCCTCGCCACCCGCGACGCCGTGGATGCGGTAGCGCCGCCAATCGAAGCCGCGCTTTTCGCTCTCGTCCACGAGGTGCTTGAGGAAGGGCGGGTAGCCGGTGATGACGTAGGGATACTGCGGGCCGAAGAATTCCAAGGTGCGGAGGATTTTTTCGAGATCGGGGCCGGTAGATTTGACGATCCCGTTGCGGCGCATCGCCTCGCCGGCGTTGATGCCCGTCGCCCACGCGCCCATCGAGAAGCCGTTGATCGTGATGACGTCCTTGCCGAAAAAATACCAGCCGAACTGGCTGAACTTGCGGTGGACATCGTGCAACTCGTCGGCGCTCCGCACCCAGTTAAACGGCGTGCCGGACGACCCGGAGGACTCGTCAATCGTTGTGCCGGTCATACGGATCGCGCCATCCAGGCAGCGTTCCTCGGTGCTGAAGGTCCTGATATACGACGCTTTGTCCATCGTCGGCAAGCGACGCATCCGCTCGGCGGCAGGCAACCCCGGATCGTCACGCCAGCCGGAGCGGGCGAGCAGCGTCTGATAGGCCGGGACGCGGCGGCGCGCCTGATCGGCGGCGCGCAGGGCGGCAAGCGGGCTGAGTTCGTCCATCAACCCCGGTGGCGTCTTCGCGGCGCGGAGAAAGAGCCGGTGATTGCGGAGTGCCGCCTGATTCGCCAGGTCCGCCGCTCGCAGCGCGATCCCCGCGCCCCGACCGCGCAGCAATTGATCCGTCGAAAGAAATCCCCGTCGCATTGTCGTTTCTCCCCTACGCATAGCAGACCTGACGCGCGTTCGCGCATTCCCGGATGCACCCATCCGGCACGACCAAGAGCCGAGAATGCAACGTACCGACACCCTCCACGGTTCCCGGCCCTTTGCCGATTCGTCTAATGGTAACGAAAAGACAGGGGGTGTCGCAGAGGATAGTATCATGGGGAGGGAAACCTCACCCCCGGTCCCTCTCCTTTGCTTGAGGCAAAGGAGAGGGGTGACTGATCTGAAGTGCCGTAGCGTTCTTCAAATATTGCGATTATCAGGAGGTCGCTCTTCCTACCGCAGTCTCGCCGCAGTGCCGCCGCAGCGATGCCGCAGAGTGCGTGTGCGATGGTGTGAGGGCGAGGCAGGCGATCAGCGGCTGCTCGCAGTGGTAATGGAGAAGCGAGAGCAAGAACAGGAGGAGGAACGAATGAACGGTGATTCGCAGGGGGAGGCCCGCGTCGCGCTGTTGGAACGGCGGATGGGCGAATTGGATGAACGGCTCCAGCACATCGAGGCATGGTCGGTCGAGACCTACCAGTACCAGTACGCTGTCCGCCCGAACCCCACGCTCAACCCGCCCGCGCCGCGCTGGCAGCGGCGGGACGTTGCACCGTGGCCCGCGCAGACCACGCCCCCGTATGCCCCGGCGACAGCACCGATTATTCCTGCGACTCCCCGGCCGGTAGCGCAGCCGGGAATGCCGTATAGTCCCCCGCAGCCGATACCCGCGCAGGGCGTCGCACCGCTCTGGCAACCGATCGCCAATCTATTCGGCCCGCCGCGCCCGCCCGCGCCACTTGCCGCCCCGGTCGGCGCGCCACCCGGTCGGCCCGTCGCGACGCCGGAACAGCGACCGTACCACGCCCCGGCGCCCGCCGCGAAGCGGTGGTCATTCAGCGATGTCGAGCAATTGCTGAGCGGGCGCGGCCTCGCCTGGGCGGGCGGGCTGGCGATCCTGCTCGGCGCACTCTTCTTCCTCGGCCTCGCCTTCACGCGCGGCTGGATCGGCCCCGCCGGGCGCGTCGGCATCGGCGTCGTCGCCGGGCTGGCGCTGGTCGGCGGTGGCGCGTGGTTCTTCGAGCGGCGCGAGGCGCTCTTCGGCCATGTCCTGCTCGCCGTCGGCCTCGGCACGACGAGCATCGCGCTGATCGCCGCCACCCGGCTCTATCATCTCGTCCCCGCCGGGTTCGGGCTGTTCGGCGCGCTCGTCATTGCGCTGGCGGCGGCGGTCGTCGCCATTCGCGCCGATGTGCAGGTCGTGGCGGGCTACGGCCTCGTCACGGCGCTCGCCGCGCCGCCGCTGATGGGCGCAACCCCGAACCCGACGACGATTGCCTTTCTCACCGCCGCCCTGATCGGCACGACGGCAATTGCGCTCTATCGTACCTGGAACTGGCTACCAACTGTCGCCTTCCTGCTCAGCGCGCCGCAACTGGCGGGGTGGCTGCTCGACGATGCGCCGCGCGCCGCCGGGTTGGTCGCACTCGCCGGGTTCTGGGCGCTCAACACGCTCGCCGCCGGTGGCGCGGAGTTCCGCGTCCGGCGCAACCGCCTCAGCGCCACATCGGCGACGTCGCTCCTCGCGACCGCCGCCTTCCTCCTCTCCGTCGGCTTCGCGTTTCTGGACCGGACGGGCGCGTCGGGCGGTCACGGCCTTTTCCTGCTCATCATCGCCGCTGCATACGGCGCGGTCGGCGCGTACTTCCTCCGCACGGCGGGCCGCGATCATCCCTTCGGCCTCCTCGCGACGGGCACGGGCATCGCCGCCCTGACGATGGCGATCCCGGTCCAGTTCGGCGGGCCGGTCGTGCCAGTTGCCTGGGCCGCCGAGGCGACCGCGCTCGCCTGGGTCTACTCTCGGCTTCGGCACCGCTTCAGTGGCATCGCTGCGATCGTTCTCGGCGTACTCGCTGTGCTCCACCTGGTGACGGTCGAGTACCCGCTGCCCGATCTTTTCTCCACCACCGCGCGTCACGCGTTCCTTGACAGCGCGGGCATAACGCTCGCCTTCCTGCTACTCGCAGGCGGCGTCGCTGCGGCATTCATCCGCGTCCGTCCGATCCGGGCGACGCTCGCCTTTGTCGGTATCGGACTCGTCGCGTACGCGATGCCTTTCGAAACAACGGGCATTGCGCTGCTGACCGGCTGGGCGACGCTGCTTGTCCTGATCGTCGCAGCGGAGCGGCTCGCGCCGCTGGCGGAGCGCCGTCTCCCGGTGATGGTCGCCACCGACGGGAGCGCCGATCTCGGGCCGTGGCTGCGC
>JALYXG010000076.1 GCA_030947205.1 Chloroflexota bacterium | reverse complement strand
ACCGTCGCGGACCTCGTGCGCGACCAGCGGGGGATGGTCCTTTTCTATTTCCCCAAGGCAAACACCGACGGCTGAACGACCGAAGCAGTGGCCTTCCGTGATCTGAAGGCCGATTTTGACCGACTTGGCTACCGCGTCGTGGGCATCAGTCCCGATCCGGTCGCACCCTTGCAACAGTTCAAGGAGAAGAACGACCTCCCCTTCCTTTTCCTGTCCGATGAGGGCGCGGCGACCGCGCAGAAACATGGCGTCTGGGTCGAGAAGAGTATGTACGGCAAGACATACATGGGTGTCGCGCGCAGTACGTTCGTCGTCGGCAGCGACGGCAACGTCGAGGCGGTCTACTTCAATGTCAAGCCGCAGGGCCACGCGGAATACGTGCGCGACGCGCTCGAAAACGAGCGGACGTAGGACTTGCGGCGGACGCGCAAACATGGTAGGATGCCGCCTGTGGGAAGTGTTCCCGGATAGCTCAGCGGTAGAGCGGGCGGCTGTTAACCGCTAGGTCCTAGGTTCGAATCCTAGTCCGGGAGCCATTGCAACCAAAAGGACGGCCGCACTTGGTCGTCCTCTTTTTGTCCTCGACTACTATCCTGGATTACGGCTTGTTGTCGGCGGAGACGAGTTTGTACCCCACGCCCCAGACCGTTTCGATCCGCGCGCTCGCATTTACGAGCCGGTCGCGCAAGGTCGAGATATGCACATCAACCGTCCGCGTATCCACACTGTATTCGTAGCCCCAGACATCGTTCAGCAAACGGTCGCGCGGAACGACGACGCCGGGTCGCTTCGCCAGTGCAACGAGCAGCGCGAACTCTTTGGCGCGCACCTCGACGAACTCATCGCCGATCCGTACCTCGCGACGGTCGAGGTCCACCGTCAAGTCGCCGACCGTCAGTACCTGCCGCTCCGGCGACGCGGCCGCCTCATAGCGGCGCAAGACCGCCTTGACACGCGCGACCAGTTCGCGCGGATTGAACGGCTTCGTCACATAATCGTCTGCGCCGACTTCGAGACCGACAATCTTGTCCACGTCTTCGGAGCGCGCCGTGAGCATAATAATCGGCACATCGCTCGTCCGCCGGATCGTGCGACACGCTTCCAGCCCATCCATGCCCGGCAGCATCAAATCGAGCAGGATCAGGGCGTAATGATTCGCCCGCGCCTTCGTCACTGCCGTCGCGCCATCACTGGCCGTCTCGACGGTGTACCCTTCTTTGGTCAGATACATCCCGAGTAGCCGTGTGATGTTCGGCTCATCGTCCACGACGAGGATTGTCCGTGCCATGTCGCCCCCTTAAGTAGCCAGTAGTCAGTAGCCAGTAGCCAGATGGATTCGTATTCTTTCTGACTACTGACTACTGGCCACTGACCCCCTGATCGGTGATACTCCGCGCGAGGAACGCATTGTCTCCGGTCTTGTCGCCGAGTACGAAGAGCACATCGCCCGTCTTGATGTCGCTCAACGTCCCCGGTTGCTGCGTTTTCACGACGGTCGCCGGGGAGGAAGTCACCGTCACCGTCGCGCCATCAAAACCCTGCACCATGATCGTACCGCCATTCATGTTCTTGATCTGCCCGGTCACCGCCGGGCCGGGCACGCCCGGCGGCGCGGCATTCGGCCTGCCTGATCCCGCAGCGGTCGCTCCCGTGACCTGACCGAGGCTGGTGATCGTCTTCGCATTGTAGGCGGTATCGCTCGTCTTCGCGCCGTCCACGGTGACGATGTCGCCCGTCTTCAGGTCGGTGAGCGCGCCGGTAACCAGTTTGCGAATCGCCGTCTCACCATTCGTCGCCACCGTCACCGTCGAATTATCTGTCTGCATCACGCTGACCGTCGCGCCGTCTACCTTTGTAACCCGTCCAGCGACGCTTGTGCCGACACCGGCGCCGGACGGCCGGGCCGATCCGCCCGCAACCGGTGTGCCCGAGGCGCCGGTCGCATTACCGGGGCCACCGCCGGGCCGTTGGGCACCGGAACCAGCCGCCGCCGAGCCAACCGCGCCGCCTGGCGGCGCACCCCCTGCCCCGCCACTCTGCGGATTCGCCGCGATGCGCGTTTGGAACTGGCTGCGATCCGTCGAAACCTTGTTGCGACCGGACGTTTCGCCCGCACGATAGGCGAGGGAATATGTCCCCACAAACGCAGCGGCGACGACCGCGATAATCAAGACCGTGATGCCACGACGACGCATCTGCCCTCACCTTCCCCATCAGTAGTCAGTAGAAGTAGGGGCGCATCGCATGCGCCCTCCCCGCTTAGTCCTCAGTCCTTAGTCCTCGTTGTGCCGCTGTCGCGACCGTCGCCGGGAATGGGATCACTTCCGTCCGGGCGGCGAGTTCGGCGGCGGCGGAGCGCGGCTCGACGATCGCTTCATCCGCGCCGAGGTAGCCGTCGCGGATACGCAGCACGCGCCGCGTGTACTCCGCGATCTCGGGTTCGTGCGTCACGAACATAATCGTGATACCGAGTTGGAGATTGAGTCGCTGGAAAATGTCCATCACTTCGACCGAGGATTTGGAATCGAGGTTCCCCGTCGGTTCGTCCGCGAGGATCAGCGATGGCGTCGTGACCAGCGACCGTGCGATAGCGACGCGCTGCTGCTGCCCGCCCGACAACTGGTTCGGTTTGTGGTCCAGTCGGTCGCCAAGCCCGACCGCGTTGAGGGCAGCGACCGCGCGCTGATGGCGCTCGCGCGGCTCGACCCCCGCGTACAGGAGCGGTAGCGCGACATTATCGAGCGCGGTCGTCCGTTTCAGGAGGTTGAACGACTGGAACACAAAGCCGATCTTCCGGTTGCGCACCTGTGCGAGCCGCGTCTCGTCGAAGGTCGCGACATTCTCGCCATCGAGCAGGTATTCGCCACCCGTCGGCGTGTCGAGGCAGCCGAGGATGTTCATCAGCGTGCTCTTGCCGGAGCCGGACGGCCCCATGATCGCGCACAACTCGCCATCATTGATCGAGAACGAGATGCCTTTCAGAATTTGCAAATCAAATTCGCCGGTCACGTACGATTTGGTCAGATTGCGGATCTCAATCATCCTTATCCTCCTGGTCGCGGAGCGCCGCCCGGTGCACCGCCCGTGCCGGTGCCGGCCTGTGGCAGGACGATCGTATCGCCTTCGTTCAGCCCACTGATCACCTCGATATTCCGGCCATCGGAAAGTCCGGTGCGGATCGGCACGAGGAATGACGAACCATTGAACAAGACCGTCGCCGATGCTTGCCCATTGATTTGCGTGACGGCACGAACCGGGATGATCAGGACATTCGATCGCGTGGCCGTGACGATCTGCACCGTCGCGTTCGCTCCCGGCCGCACCGCCGCCTGCGTCGGCGCGAGGACGATGCGCACCGGGAAGGCCGTGACGTTGGAGGTTGTCGTCGCCACCGGGTTGACCCGCTGCACCGTCCCCATGAGCGGCGCCCCCGGCACCGAGTCGAGGGAGATCGTCGCCGTCTGCCCCACCTGCACAGCCGCCGCATCACTTTCCGACACATTGACGTCAATGTGCAACTCCGAGTCGTCCACCAGGTCGAAGTTCACCGACGAGGATGTCGTCGTCGTCGCGCTGCTCGCGGCCGATCCCCCACCGGTGGACTGACCGGGCACACCGTTCACCTGCGTAAGTATGGCGCCGAACGGTGCCATCAGGGCGCCTTGATTTACCTTCAGCTGGGCCGCGTCCCGCGCCGCCCTCGCTTGGTCAAGCGTCGCCAGTGCCGTCTCCAGGTCGGTCGGCTTCGCCCCGGCGGTCAGGTCGTTCAGCGTCGCCTGCGCCGAGTCCACGTTCGCCTGCGATTGTTGCAAGTCCGTCGCCTTCGGCCCGGCCAGCAGATCATTGAGCGTTGCCCGCGCCGAGTCAACGCTCGCTTGCGCCTTCGCCACGTCCGTCGCCTTCGGCCCGGCCAGCAAGTCGTTCAGGGTCGCCTGCGCCGAGTCAATGTTCGCCTGCGCCTTTGCCACATCCGCGTCGTTCGGCCCCCGCTTCAGCTTGTCCAGGCTCGCCTTCGCCTGATCCACTGCCGCCTGCAACTGCGTCACGTCCTCCTTTGTCGGCCCGGCGATCAGCTTACTGAGCGCTGATTGCGCGTCGTTCACCTGCTGCTGTGCTGTCGCGACATTGTTGATTTCAGCGTTCTTGCTGTTTTCGTAGGACAGCCGATTCTGCTCCTGCGTTTTCTCCGCCTGCTGCTCAGTCAGGAAGACGGTGTCCGCCGTTTGCTTCAGCGTGTCCAGCCGCAAGGGCGTGATCGTCGGAGGGGCGACAATCTTCGTGGTCGAGGTTCCTGACGAGGACGAACTGCCGCCCGATGCGCCTGGGTCAACATTCGTGGACTTCGCCTGCTGGTACGTCGCATTGGCGATGTCGAACTGCCGCTGCGCCGACTTGGTCGCGTCAGCAGACTTTTCCCAGGTGATTCGGGCCTGCTCCTTGCTGTTCGCGCTGTCCGACCGCACCTTATCGAGGTTCTGCTGCGACTGCTGGACTTTGCTCTGCGCCGAAATGATATCCGCCTTGAGCGAGCCGGCATTCAGGGCATCGAGCTTCGCCTGGGCGGAGCGCACGGCTGCTTCAGCGTTGGCGATGTCCTGCGGCGTCGTCGTGCCGGCGACCACCGCATTGTACGCGGCGATTGCCGAGTCGAGGTTGGCGCGCGCGACAGCGATGTCCTTGGGGTTGACCGTCGCGACGGCGTTGTAGTTGGCGATCGCCGAATTGAGGTTGGCTTGGGCAACCTGGACATCCTTAGGCAGAACGGTCGCGGTGGCTTGATACTTGGCGCGCGCCGCATCCACGTTCGCCTGAGCGACCTGGATGTCCTTCGGCGTCGCGCCCGCCGCGACCGCGT
This sequence comes from Chloroflexota bacterium, assembly GCA_030947205.1. Lineage (GTDB taxonomy): Bacteria > Chloroflexota > Chloroflexia > Thermomicrobiales > JALYUS01 > JALYUS01. The sequence continues at coordinate 1,938 of JALYXG010000076.1, read as the reverse complement.
CATACTTTGCTTGCGCGCTGACGACGTTCGATTGTGCTTGCTGAAGCGAGAGCTGGAGGTCCGACACATCGGCAGTGCCGAGGACATCGCCCGACTTGACGCGCTGGCCGACCGCGACATTGATCGTCTTGATCGTTTCGCCGTTCGGGAAACTGAGAGTGACCTCCTGCAGCGGCTGCACCGTGCCGCTCGCGCCAATCGTCGTGCGGATCGTGCCGCGTTGCACCTTCGTCGTCTGTTCAGCTGGGACACTGACATTTGACGGGATGCCCGGAACACCGCACGCGGTGACGGCGGCGGCAAGCAACACCATCAGCGAGATCGCCGACGACCGCCGCGCAAAAAGCAGCCGACCCTCCATGTTCACCCCATCCCCCGCTTCATTCTAGCTTGCCACTGTCACTCGCGCATCGGTCGCAAATCCCTCTTGCTGCCGATACGCATCCGTCCGTGCCATCGCACTAACGGTACTCGGAATCGAAACGGTGAAAGTCGTTCCCGCACCAACCGCGCTCTGAACGGTGATCTCGCCGAGGTGCGCCTCGACGATTTCGCGAACGATCGCCAGGCCGAGGCCGACGTGCCTCCCCTGACCCGTCCGCGACCGCTCAACCTGATAAAACCGCTCGAAGAGGCGCGGCACGTCGTCGGGCGGAATACCGCGGCCCGTGTCCCGTATAACGAACTCAACGCGGTTTGGGCGCGCAGCGCGGGCAAAGAGTGTTATCTCACCGCCAGTGTCCGTGTACTGTAGGGCATTGTCGAGGAGGTTGACGAGCACCTGCTCCAACCGCCCCGCATCGGCGTTGACGGTAAGGTTATTCGGCGCCGCCCAGTGGACCGCGACCCCCTTCGCCTCACCGAGCCGCGCGTATCGCTTGCCGACATTCTCCACTAACTCATCAACATCGAGCGGCGCGACATCGAGACGGACCGTGCCGGATTCGAGGCGAGACAACTCCAACATTTGCTCGACCAATCGGCGCATACGCTGGGATTCCTGCTGGATAATCTGGGCAAGGTCCTGGTATTCGGCAGTATCGGTCACCGTGCCGTCAAGCATTGCCTGCGAAAAACCCTGGATGGACGTGAGCGGCGTTTTCAATTCGTGCGACACATTCGCGACCAGATCGCGCTGCGCCTGCTGGGCACGCGAAACATTCGTCGCCATCGTTTGGAAGGCGTTCGCGAGATCGCCGATCTCGTCGTCGCTCGATCGCACATTCGCGAGCCGCATCGCGCGGTCATAGTCGCCGCTCGCCATCGCATGGGCGCCCTGTGTGAGAGTCCGCAATCGCGAAGTGAGCGAACGCGACAAGACAAAGGCGATCAACAGCGATGCGAGTAACGCGCCGATCACGATCCACTTTAGGCGACCGACGATCACCGCCCATGCGTCACTGAGTGCGTTCCACGGCATCGCAACGATAATATAGGCGGTCGTCTGCGTATCGGTCGTCGTCGCGGGCTGCTGCTGGTTCGGGCCACCCAAAGGCCGTCGGCGTTCGACGCGGTAGGTCGCCACGGCGAGGGATTGGCCGTCGGGAGCGGTCAATCTGCCCTTGTATTCCGGCCGTAACGGTACGCCACGGCTCTCAGCGCGGTTCTCCGGTATCGGCCAGACAGTCCCGACGTACCGATTCTCGCTGTCCGCTTGCACGATACCGCGCGCGTCCGTGTAGATAACAAGAACGTTGTTCGTTTTCTGCTCGTTGAAAAGATTGACGATTTCTGTTGGCGTCAGTTGCGAAAATGGTCGCGCGAGTGCGGCCCCGGCAACGGTTTGGCCAAATGACGAAAGCCGCTCGATCGCATCCTGCCGCTGGTAGTAGCGGATAACGTACGCCGCCGCGCCGCTCGTCGGGATCAGGCACACCGCAATAATCAGGAGAAACGCGAGGCTGAGTTTGCCGCGAATCGTGCGCATGATTGCCCTTC
>JALYXG010000064.1 GCA_030947205.1 Chloroflexota bacterium | reverse complement strand
CGCAGAGCGCCGAGGCGACGGTAAAGAACGCCAGCGCAAGCAGGTAGATGCGCTTCGTGCCGAAGCGATCGCCCAGCCACCCCGACGCCGGGATGACCACCGCGAGGCTGACGAGGTAGCCGACCACCACCGCGTCAATCGCCGAGGGGCGCACATTGAACTGCCGACTGAGCGTCGCGAGCGCGACATTGACAACCGTCGAGTCAATCGAACTCATCAGCATGCCGCAGACGAAGACGACGGCGACGACGACTTTCTGATTGGGGGGACGACGGGGCACAAACACGCTCCGAACCGGGGTGCGACGACCGCGTAGCGGCATGGTGCGAGGATAGCGCACAACCGGAAGTGAGCCAACACTTCCCGCATTTGGGTGTGTAGGCTGATGAACCTTACAACCTTGATTCGGCACGAGACCCACAGGCTGGAAAGCCTGTGCTACCGGTAGCGTAGGCTTTCCAGCCTGCGTCCCTGTATCCCAGAACGCAGGCTGAAGCCTACGCTACCAACTCGGGCTAGAGCGTGCCTTCTTCCTTCAGCATCGCCAGCGCCTGATCGAAGGCGGCGACGGTCTGATCCACCTCGGTGGGGCCGTGGACGGCGGAAACGATCAGTTGCATGCCGGACGGGTCCACGCCGCCGAGTTGCAGGGCGGCCTTCAGGCGGTGGATGAACTTCCGTGCCGGGATTTTCGGCGCGTCGAAGGTGAGCGGGATCAGCGACACGGGGCCACCCGCCTTGCCCGCGACGCCGTGGCGGGCGAACGCCTCGTTGAAGCCCGCGCGGATCGCGTCGGCGGTGGCAGTGGCACGCTGCTGAATCGCCGGGTCCCGGACGATATTCAGGCAGGCGATCCCGGCAGCGGCCGAGAGGGGATTGGCGTTGTAGGTGCCGGGGTGCGGGATGCGCTCGTGTCGCACCCATTCCTCGTCATCGCTCTGCATGAACGGGGCGAAAAGTTCGGCCTTGCCGGCGATCGCCCCCCCCGGCAGACCACCGGCGACGATCTTCGCCATCGTCGTCAGGTCGGGCAGGACGCCGTAGTACTCCTGCGCGCCGCCGGGGGCGTAGCGGAAGCCAGTGACGACCTCATCAAAGATCAAGACGATTCCCCGCGCATCGCAGAGATCGCGCGCCGCCTGCAAGTATTCCGTGCCCGCCTGATCGGCGATCAGGATGACGGCGGCGATGTCGTCCCGGCTATTGACCATTTGCGTCAGCGCGCCGATGTCGCGCGGCGCCACGCTGACGACCGTTCGCACCAGCGCTTCGGGCACGCCGGCGGCGTTCGGCTCGTTGTAGGGCGGCGCCATCGCCATTGTCGCGTAGTCGTGCCAGCCGTGGAAGGCGCCCTGCGCCTTGCAGATGACATCCTTGTTGGCGACCGCGCGGGCCATCCGCATCGCCAGCATCGTCGCCTCGGTGCCGGAGGCGGTGAACTTGACCATGCCGCCGCGTGCCGAGGGAACAATCTCCTTGATCTGCTCGCCCCAAACGATCTCCTGCTCGTGGCACGCACCGAGATGTGTGCCGAGCGCCGCCTGCCGCTGGAGCGCCTCGACGATCGCCGGGTGCGCATGGCCGAGCAGCAGCGCGCCGTGCCCGCCGAAGTAGTCTATGTACTCGTTCCCGTCCACATCCCACTTGCGCGGCCCTTTGGCGTGGGTGCAGTAGAGCGGGAACGGCTCCATGTACCGCCCATCGTGCGTGACGCCGTCCGGGAATGTCGTTGTGGCGCGGGCGTGGAGCGTCGCGGAGCCGACCATCCGGCGGGCGCGTTCCTGATCAATTGTCTCCATGCGGACTGGTGCGGCCATGCGACATCCTCCTCGACGCTGCGGAGCGGGCGCATGCGATCCGGCGGAGCGATGCGACCTCGGGACAATGGACGATGCCCATATCCTAAACGTCTCTCCCGTACGGGGCAAGGCTGTCGCACGGTATACCGCAATTCCTTTCAATGCTTGCCGGTGTGCTGCTCAGGTCGGCTTGCCGTCGAGCGAGACTTTGGGCACCCACTCGCCGCCGCGTGCGTAGTCGCTCTCGTAGAAGAAGTTTTTTACCCACGGCTGCGTGGCAATCGTCGTGTTGCCGGCCACGCCGAAGACGTAATATTGCTGCTCGCCGGTGTACCGCTGGATATCGAGGATCATCGCCTTGCGCGCCGACTTGTCGAGCGTGATCGCCTGTTTTTCGACCATGTCGGTCAGTTTCGGATCGTTGACGCCCGCATGGTTGCGGACCCCCTTCGGGTGGTACATGTTGAACAGGTACTCGTGCGGCTCCTGGAATGGCGTTTCAAGCCCCCAGACCATCGTGCCCGGATCGAACTTGCCGAGGAACGTGCTGCCGATGTAGGCGGCGTAGTCCTGCGGCCGCAAATCCGCCTGGATGCCGGCGTCCTTCAACTGCTTGATGACCAGCTCGATGCTGCTATTGAACACATTCCCGTAGGCGTTGAGGCTGGAGATGATCGGCACCTTGAGTCCGCCCGCGAACCCCGCGTCCGCGAGCAGTTTCTTCGCCGCGTCCACGTCCCGCTTGTAGTATTTGGCGCTCGGCCCCATGTCCGCGCTGCGCGGGTCGAGATACCAGGATCGCTGGCCCGCCGGGAGCGCGTTGTTGAGGAAACCGGTGCCTTCCCAGAGCACGCTGATCATCTCGTCCCGATCAATCGCCAGCGAGACGGCCTGCCGCACGCGGATGTCGTTGAACGGCGGCGCGTCCACTCGCCAATACATGAAGTAGAGCTGATTCTGCGGGTAATCGAGCAGCTTGATCTCGGGATTCGAGGTGACGATTCCCTTACGATCCGACTGCGAAAGGGCATTGATGTCAATTTGCTTCGCGCGCATGTTGGCGACGGCGGTCGCGTCTTCCGGCACGATCAGCAGGTCCACCTCGTCCACGTTCGGCGTGCCCGTGAAGTAGTAATCGGGGTTGCGCTTGGCGACGACCTGCACGCCCTTGTCGTACTTGTCGAAGATCCACGGCCCGCTACCGATCACCCGCTTGCGCGCGTCCCCGTCCGCCTCGATCACTTCCTTCGGCATGATGTAGAAGACCGGCGCGGCGACGGAGTTCTCGAAGGGGGCGAAGACGTTGTTGAGTGTGAAGACGACGGTGCGCGGGTCGGTCGCCTTCACCTCCTTGACAACATCGAAGTAATTCCTGTTCGGCGAGATCTTGCGGAAGCGGTCGAAGGACCAGACGACGTCGTCGGCGGTGACGGCGCGCCCGTTCATCGGGTCCTTGTTCTGCCACTTGGCGTTGGCGCGGAGGGTAAAGGTGTAGGTCAGCCCGTCCGAGGAGACCTCGTACTTCTCGGCGAGATCGGGGACGGGCGCGAAGGAGTTCGGCGTAACCGATGGGCCGCTGTCGTACTTCAAGAGGCGGCTGTAAAAGAAGCCGCCGAATTCCTGGGAGCGGAAGGTGACGTTTAGGTACGGGTCGAGATCGGGCGGATCGCCCGTCCACCATCGAATGACGAGTTTACCGCCGGGCTTGGCCTGGGCCGCAACCGCAGCGGGCGATGGCGCGGCAGCAACGGGAGTTTGACCGGGCTTGGCGGGGCTTGTGGCGGCTGGCGACGCTTGTTGCGTTGCCGGGCCGGTCGCGCCTCCGCAGGCGGCGAGGATCGCGGCAGCGGCGCTCGCCCCCGCGACAGTGAGGAAGCCGCGCCGCGTCAAACGATACGATGACTGACCCGTCGGTGTGGTGCGCATGTACCCTCCCGTAAATCGGCGACAAGCCCCGAGGGTGGATCGCGTGCGGACACAACGTCCGCATGCATACTGTGGTGTTCCGTGCCTTCTATTCTACGCCGCGCGTCAAGCGACCGAGGAAACCCGGCGTGAGGTTGTCACCCCGCTGCGGTTCGGCGATACTGAAACCTGAACGAACACCCGCGCGGTGTACGCCGATGCCACCTTCCCGTGGCCCCGCCCAGCACGACCGAGAGGCAGCATGGACGCCGAGAAACCCGCGATGCAGACGCTCTACCGCGTCTACCGTCCCACCACATTCGATGCGGACGAACTGGTTGGGCAGGAGCACATCACCCGCACCCTCAAGAGCGCGATCAGGCAGGGCCGGCTCGCGCACGCCTACCTCTTTTGTGGGCCGCGCGGCACCGGCAAGACGAGCACCGCGCGCCTGCTGGCGAAGGCTGCGAACTGCCTCAACCCGGACCCGGACAGCCGCCCATGCAACCAGTGCGATGCGTGCCGCGCCATCGTCGAGGGGCGGACGATGGACCTGATCGAAATTGACGCCGCCTCCAATCGTGGCATTGACGAGATTCGCCAACTGCGCGAGACGGTGCAGTTCAACCCGTCGCAACTGCGCTATCGTTTCTACATCATTGACGAATGCCATCAACTGACCCCAGCCGCGTGGAACGCCTTCTTGAAGACGCTCGAAGAGCCGCCGCCGCACGCGAAGTTCGTCCTGTGTACGACGGAGCCGGAGAAGTTGCTCGATACTGTCGCGTCGCGCTGCCAGCGGTTCGATTTCCACCGTATTCCGGTTACGGCGATGACTGGGCTGATGCAGCGCATCTGCACGCGCGAAGGGCTGATCGCCAGCGATGATGCGCTCGCCGCCATCGCGCGGCAGGCAACCGGCTCGATGCGCGATGCACTCAGTTTGCTCGACACGCTCGCGTCGTATGGGTCGTCCGGCGACGGCATCACGCTGGAGACGGTGCGCGCGGTGCTCGGCGCGGGGTCGAACGAGCGGGTGCTGGCAATCATTGACGCGCTCGCCGCGCGCGACGCCGGGGCGGGCATCGCCGCGATCAACGCCGCGAGCGAGTCGGGCGTCGAGCCGGGCGTGCTGACCGGGCAGATCGTCGCCGCCTTCCGCGCGCTCCTCTACGCCGCTTACGCCGTACCGCGCGCCGGTGAGGTCGCGGACGCCGCGATCCAGGAACGCGTCGGTGCGTTCGCGCCCGCCGAAGTGGCGTACATCACCAAACTCTTCAGCCAGGTCGAGTTCCGCCTGAAGCACACCGCGTACGGCCACCTACCCCTCGAACTCGCTGTCGTGGATGCCGTGCTGATGCGGAGTGGGCAGTCCGTTCCGATCCCACAGCCGATGCAGAGCATCCCGGCCGCAACGCCGATGACTTCTACCGCACCAACACCAACGCCGATCAGCGCGGCCCGCCCATCGCGCCCGCCCAGCGAACGACCCATGCCGCCCGCTGCCGAGCCGGAAACGCCGCCCGTTGCGCTCCGCCCCGACCGCTTCCGACCGGAGCGCGACAACACGCCCGCGCCGCCATCGCCGATCGTGGTGGCCGCAAGCGCCACCCCGATTCCGACGGGCGGCGATTTGACCGTCGAGCGATTGCACGAGGTCTGGGGGCGTATCAAGCAGGGTGTGAAAATGGAGGGGAGTGCGAAGACGCGCGCCATCCTGAATGACGTTGACCCGCACGAGGTGCGCGGCAATCTCATCGTCCTCGCGACCGCAGGCAAGTTTTATTATGATCACATGATCCAGGACGAGACACGCCTGCTGCTGGAGAAAGTGATTGGTCCGCTCGTCGGCCAGCCGGTACGCGTGACCTGTGAACTGATCGGCAACCGCCCGGCGGTAGTTTCCGCGCAGAATGGCAGGCCCCTCCGGCCCATTGCATCCTCTACGCCGCCACCGATGGAGATCATTGCGCCGATTCCGCCGCCCGCCACAGTCGAACCGCCCCCGCCATCCAACGGCGCGAGTGTCACGCCGCCGCCCATCACGATACCGGCGATCACCCCGGACGAAGCCAACGCGCACATTCAGCGCCTCGCCAACCTTTTCGACGCACAAATCCTCGACGACGACGAAGCGCCCCCCTTCCCGGAGCAATGAGCAATGAGGCGCGATTTCCCCCTACTCATTGCTCATCCCTCATTGCTCATTGCTTCCCTGGTTGGTCCTTCTGCGGCTCGTAGTCGAAGAATTCGATCAGGTGGCCGTCCGGGTCTTTGACGTAGATACTGCTGTCCTTGCCATCGTGGTGGACGGGGCCTTCGACTGATAAACCGTTGCCGCGCAGTTCATCGGCGAGTGTGGGCAAGTCGTCGCGGTGGACGCGCATCGCGAAATGGACATGCGCGCCCGGCTCGTCACCGAACTGCCGCTCGCCGGGGAGCCAGAGGCCGAGCCGCGTCCATTCGCCCGCCTTCAGCCAGACAAACCCTTCCTCCGGTTGCCGCCCGACGACCGGGAGGCCGAGATTCTTTGTATACCACCGCTCCGATGCATCGAGATCCGCGACCTGCAATGTAAGTTCCGAGACGCCCTCGATCTTCACCGTCATCCAGTCTGCCGTTTCCTTTCTCTTGGACACATGCGGCCATGAAGTGATGGCGCGCCGATTTTCGCAAGAACCATACCGCGTTTTACCCACCCCCAAACCCCCTCCCGACGCGGGAGGGGGCTTTCCTACTCCCCTTCCCCGGTGGGGCAGGGGCTGGGGGTTAGAGCGGCAACTTGTTACTGGAATGCTTCGATGGCGTCGAGCAGGCCCTGCATGTAGCCGATCGCGTGCGCCCGCCCCCGGTGTCCCCACGGCGTGTCCTCCACCATCTGCGGTACATGATCGTCCAGCAGAAAGCCCGTGAAGCCGCTCCGCTTCAGCAGCCGCATCGTTTCCGCCGCATTGAAGTTCCCTTCACCGATGAAGCACTCGGCGAACTGCGGCACGGTGCCTTGGACGTCGCGGAAGTGTACGTAGGCGATGCGGCCTTTGGGGGCGAAGTACTCGATCATCTCCCGCACGTTGGTGGCGCCGCCGGGCATCTCGGAGCAGCAGCCGAGGCAAAGGTCGAGCGCCCATGCCTGGCTGCCGTTGGCGATCGCGTACGCTCGCTTGAAGTTCTCGACCGAAATGAAAATACGCGAAATACCAGCGAGCGATGGCATGGGCGGGTCATCGGGGTGGAGGGCGAGCGTGACACCGGACGCTTCGGCGACGGGCAGGACGGCTTTCAGAAAATAGGCGTAATTTTCCCACATCTGCTCCGCCGAGACGGTCAGTGCGTCCACCTCGGCCCACATCTCGTCAATCGCCGGGCTGGCATTCTGGACGAAGGCGCGTTGCTCCACCGCGCTTGTCTGCCCAACGAGCGCCATGTCGAAGGCGGTGACGTGCGCCCCGCCGCGCCCCGGCGCGGTGCGGGAGGTGCGCCAAACGGCATTCGGCATGAAGTGATAACCGAGAATCGGGATACCGGCGCGGCCCATATTGCGGATCGTGGTGCAGTAATGCGCAATCTGCTCGTCGCGCCCCGGCAGACCGAGCATCACTTTATCAAAGAAGTGCTGCGGAACGTTCTCGATCACCTCATACTTCAGGCCGAAGGACTCGACTCGCTTCCTCAGCCGCAGCAAATCCTCGTACTCCCACTGCTGCTCACCCGGCAGCCAATTCCGGGGCGTCCCCGACCGGACGCTCGTGATGCCGAGTTGCCGCGCGAACGTCAGGTTCTCATCGCTCAACTCGCCCGAATCGCACAGCCCCACCCGCATTCTCGTTTCTTCTGCCATTCCCATCCCCTTTCGCTCAAAAGGAATGAGCAATGAGGCAGGCTCCGCCACTCATTGCTCATCGCTCATCGCTCCGCGTTCGTTGCTACTTGCGTTTCGCGAGCATGTCGTTGACCTTCTTGGCGGTGTCCTGCCCTGCCTGCTGCGGCGTCTTGTTCTTGGTCATCACGTCCTGCATCATTTGCGGAACCATCAGGTTCATGATGTCGGACGACTCCGGCACCGCTGGGAATGAGATGCCGTACTGCAAGTTATCCGTCGTCACATTGAGGAAGGTGTTCTCGGCGAGGCGCTTCTGCTGATCGGGGAGCGAGAAGGCGTCGCGGTTGCCGGGATTGGACGTTTCCCACTGATGATAGAGCGACCACTGCGGCGACGTCCGATCCTTGACGACCGCTTTCGCGGCGTCGAGGTCCTTCGCGCCCTTGAAGATGACGGCGTCGGAGCCGCCAAAGACGACCGCGCGACGCACCGGCCCCATCGGCATCAGCGTATAACCGAGTTTGGCCGCTACGTCCGGCGCCGTTTTCTTGGCGAGCGCGTAGGTGGTCGGGTGGCCGGACATCATGGCGATTTCGCCGGAAAGCAGGAGATTCTGGTTCTCGACGCCGGTATTCGTGAAGGCGGAGGCCGGCGCGGACTGATCGCGCACGAAGACATCGTAGATCCACTGCAAGGCCGCGATCGTCCCCTCGTTATCGAAATTGGACTTGTCGTTTTTCGGGCTGTCCGCCGTCTCATCGAGCGCCGCGCCGCCATGCGCCCAGCAGAGCGGCATGAAGCGGTAAGGGATGTCGCCCGCATTCAGTTTCGCCACGATGCCGTAACCCGGCTTGCCGGTTTTGTCCTTGATCTGCTTAGAAAAGTTCTTCACGTCTTCCCAGGTCGCGGGTGGTTTCTCGGGGTCCAGCCCGGCCTTCTCGAAGATCGCCTTGTTCCAGATAAAGCCGTGCGTCTCGTTGTTGGTCGGCACGCCGTACAACTTGCCATTCCACGAGACGGACTTGAGCGCGCCTGGCCAGAATTTGTCCGCTGAGTAGCCGAGTTCCTGGAGATTGATCTCCGCCAGCGCACCCTGCGCGGAGAATTCCGGTATCCACAGGAGCGGCAGCACGGCCACGTCCGGCCCCTGACCGGCCTTCAGGGCGACGCGCAGCTTGTCCAGCATGTCGTTGTACCCTTGCTGCTCCTCCTTGAAGGCGACATTGGGCAGCGTCGTCTTCAGCGAGTTCGCCCACTGTTCGTGGTACTGCGCACTCGGCAATGAGGGCGTGTCGTAGGTCGTCTGCCAGTAGCGAACGTTGCCCTTTGCGGTCGTATTCGGGGGACTGAGCGGCACCTGCGTAATCGGATTCGTCACCGGCGTACCGACGGCGGGCGATGTCGCATTCGCCACGGTTGAGCCGACTGGTCGCGTTGTATTCGCTGCCGCCGCGCTACCCGACACCGTCGTTGAAGCCGGGGCGGCAGTCGCCGCAACCGGTGTTTGCCCTCCCGTGCCACCCGCCAGCGTGCCGGATGGCGCGGAGGTCTGGCCAGCCAATACGGTCGGCTTCGCGCCACCACCGCTCGGGGTATTGGTTGCGGCATTGCCGCCGCCACAGGCCGCGAGCAGCGCTGCCGCCGCCGAACCCGCCGCCAGTTTCAAGACACCGCGCCGCCCAAATCGCTGCTCCATCCCCGTACTCCTCTCCTACCTAACCCCCGGCCCCTTCCCGCGAGGAAGGGGTGACTCTTTGCAAGGCCGTGATGTTCCCCGGAACACCCCGATCTCGCGGAGGCTCGCTCCCCTTCCCACGCCGAGTGACGGAAGGGGCCGGGGGTTAGGTCCCCGCGCCCGTTACGGACGGGGCATCCAGGATGATCGGGGCATCTTCAATCGCCATCTTCTCGCTCGCGAAGCTGACGCGCGCCATCTGGCCGGGAGAGGTAATTGTATCCCGGATCGCCAGGCCGGACGCGCCATCGAAGAAGTGGAGGCGGTTGAGATCGGGCGCGAGCCAGACATCTTCATCCGGCGTGAACTCCACACCAGGTTCGACGCTCGCGACAACCGGATCGTTGCCGACGCGCACATGGACGAAGGTGATGTCGCCCGTCGGCTCGACGGCGTAGACGATACCGCGCACGCTGTCCGGCATCTCGGTGCGGCCAATCGTGATGTCGCGGTGGCGGATGCCGTATGCCACTTCCGGCCCGGCATTCATTGCCTGCGCGGCGGCATACAACCGCTGCGGCAGCGGCCAGCGGCTCGACCCGATGCGCACCGATGGCTTGCCGTCTGCCTGCTGGAGCGTGCCGCGCAGGATATTCATCGCGGGGGAGCCGATGAACGAGGCGACGAAAAGATCGGCGGGCGTGTCGAAAACTTCCAGCGGCGTGCCGTATTGGTGGACGGTCCCACCGCCCATCACCGCCACGCGGTCGCTCATCGTCATCGCTTCCAACTGGTCGTGCGTGACATAGACGACGGTCGCGTTCAGGTCGCGGTGCAGCCGCTTGATTTCCGCCCGCGTCTGGACGCGCAACTTGGCGTCGAGGTTGGAAAGCGGCTCGTCCATCAAAAAGACCTGTGGGTTCCGCACGACCGCACGACCGAGCGCCACGCGCTGCTGCTGGCCGCCGGAAAGCTCGCGCGGGCGTCGGTCGAGCAGTTCCCTGATACCGAGGCTGTCCGCCGCCGCTCGCACCTTGCGCTCGATCTCGTCTTTTTTCTCGCCGCGCATCTTCAGCGGAAAGGCGAGGTTTTCGTAGACAGACTTGTGCGGGTACAAGGCGTAGTTCTGGAAAACCATCGCGATGTCGCGGTCCTTCGGGTCGAGGTCGTTAATCACCCGGCCACCGATCGCGATCGTCCCGCTCGTGATGTCCAGCAACCCCGCGATCAGGTTCAGCGTCGTGGTCTTGCCGCAGCCGGACGGCCCGACGAGCGTCACGAATTCGCCATCCTCCATCGTCAGCGAAACATTGTCCACGGCGATCACGGTGCCATACGTCTTGACCACATCCGTCAATACCACTTCCGCCATCTATCTCTCCTTTACGAGTGCTGAGTACTGAGTACGCCCTGACCCTCTCAGTACTCAGCACTCGATCCTATCCCTTGACTGCGCCTTCGGTCAGCGCGCGGATGAAGTAGCGTTGCAAGAGCAGAAAGAATGCGACCACCGGGATGCTGATGACGAGCGAGACAGCCATGAGGCCCGCCCAGTTGGAGCTGTTTTCCGTGAGAAAGAAGCCCTGGCCCACGGGGAGCGTGCGCAGTTTCGGGTCGCTCGTCAGCGTGGTCGCGAAGATGTACTCATTCCACGCGCCGATGAAGGAGTAGATCGCCGTCGCGACGATGCCGGGGATCGTCAAGGGCAGGATGACGCGGAAGAATGCGCCGAAACGCGTACAGCCGTCTATCCGCGCCGCCTTTTCGAGTTCGACCGGGATATTGTCGAAAAACCCCTTGAGGAGCCAGATGGCGAGCGGCAGAGAGAAGGTGAGATAGGCCAGTATCAGGCCGAAGTAGTTGTTCTGCAACTTGAGCGTCGCCATCAACTGGAAGAGCGGCACGAGGAAGACGACGAGCGGGAACATGTTCCGCCCGAGGATCGCGTAGAAGAACCAGTTCTTGCCGGGGAAGACGAACCGCGCGAAGGCGTACGCCGCCGGCACCGCGATCATCACGGACAGGATCATCGTGCCGAGGCTGACGATGGCGCTGTTGAGGAAGTAGCGCGGGAAGTTGTTGTTGTTCGCCGCTTTCGCATCCCACAGCACGCGGTACGCCGAAAAGCTGATGTGGTTCGGGATCCAGCGCGGCGGGATGACGAATGCCTCCTGCGGCGTCTTGATCGAGGTGCTGAACATCCACGCGAATGGGAAAAGCGCGAAAATGCACATCACGATCAAAAAGCCGTACGCCAGCACCTTGTCAATGAGGATACCCTCGACCTGCCGCCGCCGCCGCGTGCGCGCGATCAGCGCCTCGTGCTGTGTGTCAACCTGTCTATCCAGTGGCCGCGCGACAACCGCCATCACTTACCCCTCCCGATCGGGAAAATACTCAACGACAGAGACGGGAGTATTGAACCACGAAGGCGTAAAGAGCACGAAGAAAGGAAGAGAAAATCTATTTCTCTCCTTTCTTCTCTTCTTCGTGCTCTTCGCGCCTTCGTGGTTCAATACTCCCCCCATACGGTGCTATTCGCTGCCACCGGCGGATTCGGCAGCCGGGACGCCCGCGCCGATGAGCGTGACTTCGCCATCGCCCGTGTCATCGGCCACACGCGTCGAGCGACTTTGCCGCGTCAAGGCCCGGACATAGAAGATGGCGAAGATCATCAGGGCGAAGAAGACCATCACGCCGAGCGCCGAGGCCAACTCGAAGTGCGGGCTGCCGACGAACGCCTGCGCGTAGACGTGCGTGATGTAGATCTGCGACCGATAGGCCGGGCCACCACCCGTCAGCACCCAGACGATGGTGAAGGCATTCACATTCGTGATGATCAGCAGGATGCTCGCGACGGTGATGACGGGCATCAACTGCGGCACGGTGATGTCGGTGAACCGCCGCCAGCGGCCCGCGCCGTCAATCTTCGCGGCGTTGTAGAGCTGCTCGGGGATCGCCTGCAACCCGGCGAGCAGCAGGACCATCGCGAAGGGGAACTCTTTCCACACATTGACGACGATCAGCGAGGGGAGCACGAGGCCCGTGGAATCAATGAACTTGATCGGCTTGCTGATCAGTCCCATCTGGATCAACAAACCGCTGATGACGCCGAAGTCCGCATGGAAGATCCACTTCCAGACGAACGCCGCCGTCACCTGCCCGATCACGTAGGGGATGAACAGGACGCTGCGGAAAAAGCCCCGGAAGCGGATCGGGCGCGACAGCAGGATCGCCACCGCGAGGCCGAGGAAGAGGGCGAGCACCGTGCTGGCGACCGTCCAAACGATCGTATTGCGCACGACGAGGCCGAAATGCTCGTCCTGCACGGCCTCTTTGTAGTTATCGAGGCCGACGAACTGCTCCGCGCCGCCGTAGGGCGAGGTGAAATGCACGCTCAGCCAGATCACCTTGATGAGCGGATAGACGATGACAATGCCCATCACGATCAGCGCGGGCAGCACATACATATAGTCCGCGCGTCGGTTCCACATCTCCTGCAAGAGATTCGCGCTGCCTGCCGCCCCCGGCGCGGCCCCCGTCTTCCGGAGCGTTCGCGTCGCCGTTGCCACCGTACCCCCTCCTCTGCAAAGACCCCCGATGGTGCGCTGCGACACGTCCGGGAGACGCGTCCCCGTTATCACGGACGGAAGGGCAACCGCCTTTTCTATGACGCGCAGAAACGTAACATTTCAGCGTTCACATTGTCAACAATGCCCGGCAAGTCGCGAGTAACGAGTAACGAGAGGACGCGCGATCCCCTCGTTACTCGCTACTCGCCCTCGCTACTCGCTGTTACTTGCGCTTAGCGATCAAGTCGTTGACCTTCTTCGCGGCGTCCTGCCCCGCTTGCTGCGGCGTCTTCGCCTTGGTCAGCACTTCCTGCATCATCTGCGGGACAATCAGGTTGACGATGTCCGAGTTCTCCGGGATGGCGGGGAACGAAACACCGTACTGGAGCATCTCGGTCGAGATGTCGAGGTACTTGATGTCCTTCAGCCGCTGTGCCTGCTCCGCGCTCGCGAAGGCATCGCGGTTGCCGGGGTTGGAACTCGTCCAGATCAGGCGCGTGGACCAGTACGGCGAGGTCCGGTCCTTCCCAACCGCTTTGGCGGCGTCCTGATCCTTCGCACTCTTGAAGACGACATAGTTGGAGCCGCCGAAGGCGACCGCACGGCGCACCGGTCCCTTCGGCATCAGGACGTAGGCCATCTTCTCCGCGACATCGGGCGCTTTCGTCTTGTTGATCTGATAGGCGACGGGGTGGTCAATCATCATCGCCACCTCGCCGGAGACGAAGAGGTCGCGGATCTCGATCTGCGTATTGGTCAGCGACGACTGCGGCGCCCAGCCGTTCGTGTAGACATCCTGGATCCACTGCAACGCCTGGATGTTCCCCTCGCTGTCGAAAAGGGATTTCTGATAGGTCGGGTTGGCGGTCGCCTCGTCGAGCGCGCCGCCCCCGTACGCCCAAGTGAGCGGCATGTAGCGGTACGGCGTGTTGCCGGCGTTCAGCTTGGCGACCATGCCATAGCCGGCCTTGCCGGTCTTCTCCTTGATCTGCTTGGCGAAGTTCTTGACATCCTCCCACGTCTCGGGGCCTTTGTTCGGGTCGAGGCCCGCCTTCTGGAAGATGTCTTTGTTGTAGATAAAGGCCATCGTCTCGTTGTTGGTCGGGATGCCGTAGAGTTTGCCGTTCCACGTCACGGACTTGAGCGCGCCGGGCCAGAAGTTTTCGGGCTTGTAGCCGAAGTCGGCCAGGTTGATCTCCGTCAGCACGCCGCTGGCTGCCAGTTCGGGGCACCACTGGATGACGATGGTGGCGGCATCCGGCCCCTGATTCGCCCGGAGCGCGACGCGCAACTTATCGAGCATGTCGTTGTAGGCGTACTGCTCTTCCTTGAAGGTCACATTCGGCAGCACCTTCTTCAGGTTGGCGACCCATTCATCGTGATACTTCGCGTCGAGCACGGTCGGATCGTCGTAGGGCGTCTGCCAGTAGAGGACGTTCCCCTTGGGGGTCGGGTTCGGGGCATTCGTCGGCGACGGATTGCCAGCCGCAGCGGCCGTCGTGCCGCTCGGGGCGGACGCGGCGGCGGCGGGCCTGGTCGCGCCGGCGGCGACGCTCCCGGATGCCGTCGTTGCGGCGGGCGCGGTTGTCGCGGCCGCTGCGGGTGCGCTCGTTCCAGCGGGTACTGCGGTCTGCCCACCCGTGCCGCCCTGGAGCGCGGTCGCCTTGGAGACGGCGGGGGTATTCGTCGCGGCGGTACCGCCGCCGCAGGCGGCGAGTAGTGCGGCCGCCGCAGACCCCGCCGTCAGTTTCAGGATGCCACGTCGCGTGAGATTCTCTACCACTGTGCTCTCCTCTTCCTCTTCCTGCGCTCCGCCATGACCGGAGGACGCTGAGACGTTCAACGCGCCGGGCATCGTCGGACAATTTCTTTGTGTCCACATGAGTATCCGCGCCGAATGTACATCAAACCGGGCGCAATGTCAATTAGCGTAGCGAGGGTTTGTGCGAATGACCGAAGGACCTCACCCCCGGCCCCTCTCACTGCCCAGAGGGCGCCCGCGATGGAGAGGGGCCGGGGGTGAGGTTACTTCCGCTTCGCAATCAGATCGTTGACCTTCTTTGCCGTGTCTTTGGCCGACTGTTCGGGCGTCTTCGTTTTGAGCATCACGTCCTGCATCATCTGCGGCACCATCAAATTCATGATGTCGCCCGCTTCCGGGATGGCGGGGAAGGAGATGCCATACTGCATCATCTCGGTGGCGATATCGAGGAACTTGATTTCCTTGACGCGCTGCTGCTGCTCGGGGAGCGCGAAGGCGTCGCGGTTGCCGGGGTTGGAAGACTCATAGGAGAGCCGGAGCGACCAGAGCGGCGAGGTCATCTCGCGCACGACGGCTTTCGCCGCGTCCACGTCCTTCGCGCCCTTGAAGATCACGCAATTCCAGCCATTGAAGACGACGGCGCGGCGCACCGGACCTTTTGGATACAGGCTGTACGCCATCTTCTCCGCCACATCCGGCGCTTTATTCCTGATGATCGGATAGGCCGACGGCTTGTCAATCATCATCGCCACTTCGCCGGAAATAAACAAGTCATAGATCTCGGTCTGCGAGTTCGTCAGTGAGGATTGCGGCGCCCAGCCGTTGGTGTAGACTTCCTGGATCCACTGCAATGCCTGGATATTCCCGTCGCTGTCGAAGTTGGATTTCTCGTATTTCGGGGCGTCATCCGTCTCGTCGAGCGCCGCGCCACCGTAGGCCCACGCCATCGGCATGTAGCGGTACGGCGTGTTGCCATTGTTCAGTTTCGCGACCATGCCGAAGCCCGGCTTGCCCGTCTTCTCCTTGATCTGCTTGGAGAAATTCTTGACGTCTTCCCATGTGTCCGGCCCCCTGGTCGGGTCCAAGCCTGCCTTCTGGAAGATGTCTTTGTTGTAGATGAACGCCATCGTCTCGTTCCGCTTCGGGATGCCGTAGAGTTTGCCCTGCCAGAGCGATCCGCGCAGCGCGCCCGGCCAGAATTGCTCCGGCCGGTAGCCGAAGTCGGCGAGATTGAGTTCCAGCAGTGCACCGGTTGCGGCCAACTCCGGGGCCCAGGTCAGTTGAATCTCCGCCATGTCCGGCGCCTGATTCGCGCGAATCACTGTTCGCAGTTTGCCGAGGATATCCGCATACGCGACCTGCTCTTCCGTGACGTTGACGTTCGGCAGCGTCGTCTTGATGGAGGCGAGGAAATCGTCGTGGAACTTGGCGCTTGGCACATTGAGGTCGTCGTAGGTCTGCTGCCAGTACTTGACCGCGCCTTTAATCGCCGGGTTCGGCGTGCTGAGGGGCGTCGTGCCGCTCGCGACAGAAGCGGCGGGTTTCGTTCCCGCAGCAGCAGAGCCGGTCGCGCTCGTCGCGGCAGGAGCAGAGGTACTCACCGGCGCGGGGGTCTGCCCACCCGTGCCGCCCGACAGTGTACCGGAGGGTGCGGGCGTCTGGCCGCCGGCGAGTGTTGCCTGCGCGGGCTTTGTCGCTCCACTACTCGGCGTATTCGTCGCGCCGCCCCCACCCCCGCAAGCGGCGAGCAGCGCGGCGCCTGCGGAACCCGCCGCCAATCTCAAAACATCGCGCCGACCAAGGGATCGCTCCATGCACATCTCCTCTTCCGATCTGCGTTCCACTCCGATAAATCTGCGACGGACTTGACATGCGTACCGATGCGGCCGAACGGGTCATACGTTGTTGTGTCGTTAACGGCAACGTATCACTGAGCGAAAGCGGCTGTCAACGCGCGTGCGATCCGTGCCCGTTCTTTTCGCCTGTTGGTGTAGAGTAAGGCCCGGCCAATCGTCGTGTGAGTGAATTGAGGGGGAAGACGCATGAAGATTACGGCAATCGAGACGATCTTTGTTGATCGGTACCTCTTCGTGCAGGTCCACACGGACGCCGGGATCACCGGGCTGGGCGAATCCGGTTCATGGGGCTTTCTGGAAGCGTCGGCGGCGGTCGTCGAGACCTTCAAGCGCTATCTGATCGGCCAGGACCCGCTGCGCATCGAACACCACTGGAACTACCTGTATCGCTGGACGCACTTCCGGGGCGCGGCGATCATGGGGGCGCTTTCCGCGATTGACATCGCTCTGTGGGACATCGCGGGCAAGCACTTCGGCGTGCCCTCCTACCAACTGCTCGGCGGGCCGACACGCGACAAGGCACGCGTCTACTACCACGTTTTCGGCCAGACGCGCGAACAACTCGTGCAGGGATGCATTGATGCCAAGGAGCGCGGGTTCACGGCGGTCGGCCACCTAACGCCATTCACCGACGACCCGCGCGACCAACCCTACTTCAAGACGCACGCTGCCCGGATGGGCGACGCAATCGAGACGGTGCGTCAGTACCGCGAAGCGGTCGGCGACGCGGTGGATTTATGCGTCGAGATCCACCGGCAACTGACCCCGGCGGAAGCGATCGTGCTGGCGCGCGGTATCGAGCCGTACCATCCCTATTTCTACGAGGACCCGACGCTGCCCGACAACTTCGACGCGATGGCGCTGATCGCGCAGCACATCAACATCCCGATTGCGACGGGCGAGCGGCTCCACACGATCTACGAGTTCGAGATGCTGCTGGCGCGTGGCGCGGTGCAGTATGTGCGACCCGATGTCTGCATGTGCGGCGGCCTGACAGGGGCGAAGAAAATCGCGGCATTGGCGGAGGCGCGGCACGTCGGCGTCGTACCACACAACCCGCTCGGCCCAGTCAGTACGGCGGCGTGCATCCAGTTGGCGGCGTGCATCCCGAACTTCGCCCTGCAGGAGTACCCGCTTGGCGAGGACGTGCCACCGAAGACCGAGATGGTGAAGACCGCCGTGCAGCGCGAGGGCGGCTACCTCATTATCCCGAACACGCCCGGCATCGGCATCGAACTCGCCGAGGACGCCGCCGAGCGCCACCCCTACAAGCCCCGCGCCGTCATCACCCGCCTGCACGAGGACGGCTCAGTCATGGATCAATGACGAGCAATGAGTGATGAGCAATGAGCAATGAGGAAGGATAGGAACCTACTCATTGCTCATCACTCATTGCTGACCTGGAGGAGCAAGGTGTTGTCCCACGGGTCTTGGACGGAGACGGCATCACCCGTCCGGGTGGTGGGGAGGCCGGCGGTCGCGATCCGGTCGAGGACTTCCTGCCGGGCGTCTGCGGTGGGGAAATTGATCGTGAAAAAGCGCAGGCCAACCATGTCCGCAGGCGCCGGTGTCGCGCCCTTGCTGTGCCAGGTGTTCATCCCGATGTGGTGGTGGTAGCCACCGGCGGAGACAAACAGGGCGCTCGGCATCCCGGCTACAATGTCGAAGCCGAGGATGTCATGGTAGAACGCTGCCGCTTCGGGAATGTCGCCGACTTGCAGGTGGATATGGCCGAGCCGCGTGTCCGCAGGCAGTCCCGTCCATGGTGCGCCGGCGCGCTCGGCCTCGGCCAGCAAGCCCCGGATATCAACGGGGTCCGCCCCCATCCGTACCTGCCCATCGCGCCACTGCCACTCGTCGCGCGGTCGGTCGCGGTAGACCTCGATACCGTTCTCGTCGGGGTCGGACAGATAGAGCGCCTCGCTGACGAGATGGTCACCCTGGCCGAGCGGCAAACCGAGTTCGAGCCAGTGCCGCACCCAGCGGCCGAGATCGGCCCGCGTCGGCACAAGGATGGCGAAGTGATACAGGCCGGTGAAACTCGCTTGCTCGCGCGGCCACGACCGTGCCCCCGCGCGTTCAGTGAGCAGCAGCAAGGACGACCCGGCAACGCCGAGTGTCGCGGTCGCATCCCCTTGATCGAGGAGCGCGAGGCCAATCGCCTCGGTGTAGAACGCCACCGACCGCGCGAGGTCGGAAACAGTGAGTGAGAGCAGCCCGACTGTGGTCTCCGGGTGAATGGCGGGTGCCGCGCTTCCCATCGCCAGGTCGGTTGTTTGTGTCGTAGTCATGCGAAGTCTCCAGTTTGATCTCTCATCGTACGGAAACAAGGAGTCGGTGGTGGCGCTAATCCGCGATGACGGGTGCGGTTGCGCCGAATCGGCCGCGAAAGACGAGTTCCGCCAGCGGCTTGCGCGCCCGTGGCGACTGCTCGCGCTCGCGCAGATCATCCGGCAGAGTCACCGGGTCGGCGGGGTAGCCGAGAGCAATCGCCGAGACGACCGCGTGGCTGTCGGGGATGTCGTAGGCCAGCCGCGCCGCGTCCGCATCGAAGCCCGCCATCTGGTGCGCGTACACGTCGTTCGCCATCCCCTCGACGACGAGGTTCTCGACCGCCAGGCCGAGGTCGTACAGAGCGAGGCGATGCTCCTTGCCGTCCGGTCGGCGGGTGGCGGACAAACCGAGCATCAGCACGGCGGCGTCGCACGCCCATTCCTGATTTTTCTCGTTGAGCACGCCGAGCAGCCGGGCGAACTCCGCCTCGTCGTCGCGGGGGGCAACGATAAAGGCCCACGGCTGACCGTTGCCCGCCGAGGGCGCCCAGCGCGCCGCTTCGAGCATCCGGTGCAGCGTTTCCGGCGCAATCAGGCGGTTGGTAAAGGCACGCGGACTCCAGCGCCGTTGCAACAACACGTGGATCGGGTGGCGTGTCGCCGCGTCCTTGGGATGTGTCAGTTCTTCTTGTACAAGGGTCACTTCTCTTGTCTCCGTCTCATTTGGGTACATGCAGTTGGGTAGAAAGGTGGTGGAGCAGGCTGAAGTCTGTTCCACCACCCCATTCTTACTAGTCCTGGCGGATAGCGGAGATGTCGAGCGTGATCTTCACCTTATCGCTGACCATCACGCCACCCGCCTCGAGCGCCGCGTTGTAGGTCACGCCCCAGTCGCTGCGGTTGATCGTCGTCTCGGCGGTGAAGCCCCGGCGCTGCTTGCCGTACGGGTCCTTGATCTCGCCGCCCTCTTCGACATCCATCTCGACTTCCTTGGTCATGCCGTGGAAGGTCAGGTTACCGAAAACTTTCCAGTTGGTGTCGTTGACCTTCTGGACGCGCGTGCTCTGGAAAGTGATCGTCGGGTATTTGTCCGCCTCGAAGAAGTCGCCGCTTTGCAGGTGGGCATCGCGCTTCTCCTCGCGCGTATTGAGGCTCTTCGGGTCAATCGTCGCCGAGACGGAGGAGGCGGTATGGTTCTCCTCGTTGAGGACAATCTGCCCCTCGGTGATCTTGAAGTGCCCCCGCACCGTCGCGACCATCAAGTGCTTGACGGCGAATTCCCCCGCCGAATGCGCCGAATCAACTGCCCATGTGCTCGTCTTCGTCTGCGTCGCGCTCATCGGAACCCCCTTCTTTACATAGCCGGCGTGGACGCCCACGCATATAAGCGGCTTACGAAGGGTAAGTCTATAAGCGGTGCTCACACTTGTCAAGGGGCTTATCTTATGTAAGAATGAGGGCATGAAGATCGAAGAAGTGACGGGCGCCGTCTGCCCGAACTACCATCGCGCAATTGAAATGATCGGTCGCCGCTGGACGGGGGCGATTTTGCTCGCTCTCAGTCACGGGGCCGAGCGATTCTGTGCACTGACGGCGGCGGTACCCGGACTAAGCGACCGGATGCTCTCGGAACGTCTCAAGGAGTTGGAGGCGGAGGGGATCGTGCAGCGCACGGTCATCCCGACCACGCCGGTGGCGGTGACGTACCAACTGACCGAAAAAGGCGAGGCGCTCCAAGGGGTGATGGACGCAGTCAGCCAGTGGGCGCACGACTGGCTCGTGCCGAAACCCGCCCCCGACAGCGAACTTGGCGCGTGCGATGCCGCTATCAAGCGCGAAAGCAGCCGGGAACGCGCCCGCGTCTGAATTTGCGAAACTCCTGATAGTCTCAACGACCTGTCAGAATCCGGTGGCGGCGGGCTTCAGCCTGCCATCACCTCGCAGCAATGAGCAATGAGGAGGAAGCGCACCCACTCATTGCTCATTGCTCGTCGCTCATTGCTCGTCGCTATTTGCGCTTGGCAATCATGTCGTTAACCTTCTTCGCGGCGTCCTGCCCTGCCTGCTGCGGCGTCTTGTTCTTCGTCATCACGTCCTGCATCATCTGCGGCACGATGAGGTTCATGATGTCGGAGGATTCGGGCACGGTCGGGAACGAGATGCCGTACTGGAGCATCTGGATCGTCACATCGAGGAACTTCGTGTTCTCCTCGCGAATCTTCTCTTCTGGCAGGGAAAAGCCGCTCCGGTTGCCGGGATTGGAGGACTCGTAGACGAGGCGGAGCGACCAACCCGGCGAGGTCCGGTCCTTAACGACTGCCTTGGCAGCGTCGAGGTCCTTCGCGCTTTTGAAGATAATAACATTCGAGCCGCCGAAGACGACCGCGCGACGCACGGGGCCTTTAGGGATGAGCGTGAAGTTCATCTTCGATGCGATGTCCGGCGCTTTGTTCTTCACCGTCGTGTAGGAGCCGGGGAGGGTAATCATCATCCCCACTTCGCCAGAAATGAAGAGGTCCTGCACCTCGACCTGGGTGTTGGTGATCGAGGATTGCGGCGCCCAGCCGTTACTGTACACATCGGAGATCCATTGGAGCGCCTGGATGTTCCCGTCGCTGTCGAACTGGGACTTCTGGTAGGTCGGATTGTCCGCTGTCTCATCGAGCGCGGCGCCACCGTAGGCCCAGCAGAGCGGCATATATCGGAACGGCGTGTTGCCGGCATTGAGCTTCGCGACCATGCCGAAACCCGCCTTGCCCGTTTTCTCCTTGATCTGCTTCGCGTACATTTTGACGTCTTCCCACGTCTCCGGCCCCTTGGTCGGGTCGAGTCCCGCCTTCTGAAAGAGGTCCATGTTGTACGCCATCGCCATCGTTTCGTTGTTCGTCGGGATGCCGTACAGTTTCCCGTTCACCGTCAACGACTTCAGGGCGCCCGGCCAGAAGTCCTCCGGCTTGTAGCCAAAGTCCGCCAGACTGAGCTCCGCCAGCGCGCCCGCATAGGCGAACTCCGGCCCCCAGAGGATCGGTACGACGATGGCATCCGGCGCCTGCCCCGCCCGACTCGCGACGCGTAATTTGTCGAGCATGTCGTTGTAGGAGTATTGCTCCTCTTTGAGGTTTACGTTCGGCAGCGTCGTCTTCACAGATTCGAGCCAGAGGTCATGATACTTGGCGCTCGGTACGTTCGGGTCATCGAAGGTCGTCTGCCAGTAGCGGACGTTGCCCTTCACTGCGGGGTTCGGTGTCGTAGGGGGGTTTGGCAGGAGGCCACCCGCGCTCGCCGCCGGAGTGCCCGCCGCCGCGACCGTGGATCCGGCCGGGCGCGTGGCGTTCGCCGCCGCGCTGCCTGATACCGCCGTCGCTGCGGGCGCGCTTGTCGCCGCCGGGGCCGGTGTCTGTCCGCCCGTTCCACCCGAGACGACGGGTGTCTGCCCACCGGTGCCACCCTGGATCGTCGTCGCCTTCGCGCCGCCGGCGCTCGGCGTATTCGTCGCTGCGCTCCCACCGCCGCAGGCGGCGAGGAGTGCAGCGGTGGCGGAACCAGCCGCGAGTTTGAGGATACCGCGCCGCGTCAGTTGCTTTTCAGACATGCCGATGCTCTCCATTCTCCTATGCATGATGCACGTAGCAGGATAATGCGACCGATTCCAAAGCACACGAAGACTCGCACTGATTTATTTGACCGC
>JALYXG010000036.1 GCA_030947205.1 Chloroflexota bacterium | reverse complement strand
CGCAGAGGAAATCAGGAATGGAACCAGAATCGCTTCTCTGTTCTTTCTCTTCTCCGTGGTCTCTGTGTCCTCTGCGATCTCTGCGCTCGGTTCGGTTCCGGCAGGGCATGGAAACGGGCGGCTGTGACACCGCCCGCGTCGTTCTGCATAGCCTATGTTACCGCATCACCATGCCGCCGTCTACCGGCAGGACCGTGCCGGTCATGTACGCGGCAGCCGGCGAGGCGACGAAGGCAACGACTGCCGCGACATCGTCCGGCGTGCCGAGGCGACCCATCGGCACCTGTTCGAGGATTTTGCCGCGCAGGTTTTCTGGGATCGCGTTGGTCATCTCCGTCGCGATGTAGCCGGGCGCGATGGCGTTGACGGTGATGCTGCGCCCGGCCACTTCGCGTGCGACGGATTTCGTGAAGCCGATTAGGCCCGCCTTCGCAGCGGCGTAATTACCCTGCCCCGCGTTGCCGATCAGGCCGACGACGCTGGAAATGTTGATGATCCGCCCGCTCCGCTTCCTGAGCATCGGGCGGAGGGCGGCGCGCGTCGTGTAGAATGCGCCCTTCAGGTTCGTGTCGAGCACGGCGTCCCAGTCCTCGTCCGTCATCCGCATCAGCAGTTGGTCGCGCGTGATGCCGGCGTTGTTAACGAGCACATCAATCCGCCCGTATTGCTGGATCGCCGTCTCGATCAGCCGTTCCGCGTCGTCCCGCTTGCTCACGTCGCCCTGCACGAGCGTCGCCTCGCCGCCCGCCTCATTGACCGCCCGTGCCGTCTCCTGCGCCGCCGCCTCGCTCCCCCGGTAGTTGACGATCACCGCCGCCCCATCCCGCGCGAACCGCACCGCCACCGCCCGACCAATTCCCCGACTTGCGCCTGTTACGACGACGATTTGCCGTTCTGCCTCGCCTGCCATTCTTTCCCCCTTGTCTTCGTGAGCATCACAAAGTCGGCTTCAAAACCACCAGGACACCGAGAACATAATGCAGACAACGAAACGGTTTCCCTTAGTGTTCTTGGTGTCCTGGTGGTTGAAAATCCCTTCGTACTCTTATGAAGTAAGGAGCGCATCGCTCGTTTGCGTTTGCGCCTCTTTCTGCGTGCGTTTGATGAGGCCGGAGAGGACGTTGCCGGGGCCGATTTCGAGGTAGTCGGTGACGCCGACATCGCGCATCGTCTCGACAGTGCGCACCCACTGGACGGGCGAGAAGATGTGGTTAATCAGCTCGGCGCGCAGATCGGCGGCGGTCGCACAAGGCTGGCCATCCACATTCGCCATGATCGGCACGGAGGGGTCGGTGATCGTGGCGGCTTCGAGGAGCGGTGTGAGAGCAGCGGCGACGGGGCGCATCAGCGAGGTGTGAAAGGCCGCCGAGACGGGGAGCATGATCGCCCGGCGCGCGCCGCGTTCTTTCGCCAGTGCGGCGGCACGTTCGACATCTTCCTGCCGCCCGGCAATCGTCACCTGCCCTGGCGCGTTGATGTTCGCGACCTCGACATTCGCCTCCGCCGCGAGCGCCTGCACCGCCTCGGTTTCCATGCCGAGGACGGCGGCCATCGCGCCGTGCCCAAATTCCTGCATCAGTTGGCCGCGCCGCCGCACGAGGCGCACGGCCTCCGCGAAGGGCAACGCTCCTGTGCAGACCGCCGCCGAATATTGGCCGAGGCTGTGCCCGGCGGCGAATGCCGCATCCGGTAACAGCCCGCGCCGCTTGAGCGCCTCGAACTGGACGACGCTGACGAGCAGGATCGCGGGCTGCTGCGTGTCCGTCTGCTGGAGCGTGGCCTCCGGGCCATTCCAGATGGTGTCGCTCAAGGCGAAGCCGAGGGCGTCGTCCGCCTCATCGAAACGCCGCCGCGCTTCGGGTTCGGCGTCCGCAAGCGCCTTGCCCATGCCGACCGTCTGCGAGCCTTGCCCCGGAAAGACCCATGCCGTCGCCGTCACGCGCTCACCCCTTCCGCGCCCCGCCCCCAGCGGATCACCGACGCGCCCCACGTCAGCCCACCACCGAAGGCGACGAGCAGCAAATTCGTGCCCTCGTGCAGCAGCCCCTGATTGGCGGCCTCGGAAAGCGAGATCGGGATCGTCGCGGCGGAGGTGTTGCCGTACTTTTCAATATTCACCCATACTTTGTCTCGCGGTAGATCGAGCCGCTTCGCTATCGCCTCGATGATGCGCAAGTTCGCCTGATGCGGGATCAGCATGTCTATCTCACGGAAGTGCATCCCCGCACGCGCAATCGCCTCGATTGCCGCATCGCCCATCGTTCGCACCGCGAATTTGAAGACTTCGGAGCCTTCCATCGCGATGTACTGCTCGTTTCGGTCAATCATCTCCTGCGTCACGGGCAACGTACCCACGGCGGGGGCTTTGAGGAGGTCCGCGCCGCCACCGTCCGCGCCGAGCGTCATCGAAAGCAGGCCGCGCGGCTGGTCGCTCGCTTCGAGAACGACCGCACCGCCGCCATCGCCAAAAAGGATGCAGGTGCGGCGGTCGGTGTAGTCGGTGAGGCGGGTGATCGTTTCCGCGCCGATGACGAGGATGCGGGAATAAACGCCCGTACGGATGAACTGCGTCGCGGTGCCGAGGGCGTAGATAAAGCCGGAGCAGGCCGCGCCGATGTCGAAGGCGGGGATGCGCGTCACACCGAGTAATTTCTGAACGATGCACGCGGTACTGGGGAAGAAATAGTCCGGCGTGGCGGTGGCGACGATAATCAGGTCGAGGTCGGTCGGATCGAGGTTGGCAACGGCGAGCGCCTTGCGACCCGCCTGCGCCCCGATCGTCGCGGT
>JALYXG010000034.1 GCA_030947205.1 Chloroflexota bacterium | reverse complement strand
GGCCGCCTCTGCCTCCATGCGGCCAATTGCCAGCGACCGTGCGCCGTACATCGCCTGGCTGAGGACCGTCATTTCCATGTTCTGGCCATACTGCGAGACCTGCAAGCCGACATGATAGATCGAACTGCCGAGCACCAGCCCGAGCGGCTCGACGCCGATGTCCTCCAAACAGACGAGTTCGTCCACCGACAGATCGCTCGTGAACAGCCCCAGGCGGAGCCGCTGCGTCGCCGACACGGGGATAATCGGGACATTGCCGGGATTCTGCGCCATGCTACATGCTCCTTCCGTCGAACCACCAAGACACCAAGAACACCAAGGGGATACAAAGAAGAAAATAGGGATTCTCTTTTCTCTTCTTGGTGTCTTGGTGGTTCGATTCTCTTCCCTATCCGTAGATCAGTTTTTCGAGCGCGGCGGCGGAACGGCCCTCGGTCTCGGCGTACCGCGCGAGGTCGGCGATCAGGGTATTCACCCACGCGGTCGGCGCGAGCGTCTCCATGTTGCCGACCGCCACGCCATGCACGACGGGCTGCCGGACGACGCTGTACGCCCCCTTGCGCGGCGACTCGAACCGGTAGCGAATCTCGCCGAGATGCAGATCAAGCTCCTTGATCCGCCCACCGAGGATGCGCCATTCTCGCACGACTTTCGTGGATTCCGGCACCGCCACCTGAAACTTCGCCGCGATCACTTCCAGCAGGTCCATATTCTTCGCCTGCGCCCCGTGCAACTCCGCCGCCAATGCATCAAAACTCGCCATTGCCCACCCCTTTGGTACATTGAATACGAGCGCAGAGCGCGCAGAGGACGCAGAGAGCACAGAGAGGGATTTTTGGTTTTTCCTTTCTTATTCTCTGTGCTCTCTGCGTCCTCTGCGCGCTCTGCGTTATGGTTTCCGTCTTTCAGGCCGCTGGCAATCCCCGCTCGATCAGGCGCAGGACGGCGTGGAGAAGGGCATTCGCGCCGCGTTCGAGCGCGGCGGCATCGGTGAACTCGTCCGGCGCATGGCTGATACCATTGACGCTCGGCACGAAGAGCATCCCCGTCGGGACGACGCGCGCGAGGATACCCGCGTCGTGGCCGGGTCCGCTTGGGAAGCGCATCGGCGTCACACCGATGTCGCCACAGGCCGCCGCGAGCGTCTCCATCATCGCTGGATGCATCGGCGTCGGTGGTGTGATAAGCAGTGGGCGCGATGATGCGGTGACGCGTTCCTCGGTGCACATCGCATGTACGCGGTGTGTGTACTCGGTTTGTGCGGCCTGTAACGTTTCGGCGTTAATATCGCGGAACTCGGCGGAAAACGTCGCCGTGCCGGGAACGATGTTCGGCACATCGGGCGTCACGGAGAGTCTGCCGACGGTCGCGACGACATCCGGCCCGCTTTCACGCGCGACATCGCGCTGCGCCACCATCGCGCGGGCCATCGCCATGCCCGCGTCGCGCCGCATCGGGAAGGGCGTCGAACCGGCGTGGCTCGGGTGGCCGGCAATCCGCCATTCGTGCCGCTCGATGCCGCAGATGCCGGTGACGACCGCCAATTCCCCGCCCGCCGCTTCCAGTCGCGGTCCCTGCTCAATGTGCATTTCGAGGTACGCGCCGATCTCGTTCCGCTGCGCCGCGACGCTGCCGATCTCATCCAGCCGAACGCCCGCCGCCGCCAACGTGTCCCGCGCGCCCGGTCCGGCAATGGTCACGTAGTCGTCCACAATCGGCGTGCCAACAAAGGCCATGCTGCCGAAAAATCCCGTGCCGAAGTGCGCACCCTCCTCGTCCGCCCACGCGACGACCGCGAGCGGGAACGGCGGCACAATCCCAGCCTCATGCAAGGTGCGCACGACCTCCAGCGCAGCGAGCACGCCGAACGCTCCATCGAACTTGCCGCCATTCGGCACGGCGTCTATATGCGAGCCGAGCAGCAGCGCCGGGCCAGCGCCCGCCGACCAGCGGCCCCAGACATTCGTCGCCGCGTCTTCCGTCGTCGTCAGTCCAGCGTCCGCGAACCGCTCATGCAGCCAATCCAGCCCTTCGCGGTATGCGGGCGACCACGCGACGCGAAACAGCCCCGCCTCTGACCGCCCGATCCGGTCGAGCGCGTCGAGGTTCGCCAGCATCCGCCCCGCATTCACCGCTATCCCCTGTCCATCCATCCGAGCCCTCCTGATCGAAAACGCTTGAGCCGCAGAGGACGCAGAGGAAAAACGATGAAGCGAAGAAAGCTATAAACTGCGTCACTTATTGCGTATCATTATTATTTCTTTCTTCTTTGTATTCTCTGCGTCCTCTGCGTCCTCTGCGCCTCTGCGGTTCTCCCCGGTTTCTCCGCTTCTCAGCCCAGTTCGCTGCGGGCGCGGCGCATATATTGCAGGAGCGCCTCGCGGACGACGGGGACGGGATCGCCGACGATATCGTGGTCGCCGACGGGGCGCGGGCTGGCGGGGTACCACCAGGCGTACGCCGAGCCGTCCGGTGTCTCGTGGAAGGTAAAGTAGGCGTGCGCGCCGACGCGGAGCGCGAGCGCGTTCGGGTCGCTCGTGTCCACGCGCGTCGAGTGCGGCGCGGTGTGGTTGAGCCACGCGGCGCAACGTTCGAAATGCGCGAGCAGCGCCCCGCGCGCGGTCGCAAAGTCATAGAGTTCCAGCGGATTCCTCAACCTGTTCTCACCTCGTCTATCGTGCCGCGTCCCGCCAATGGCACAATGATAGCAAATGTGCGCGCGGATGCGACGAACATGTGCGAGGAAATGTGTACGTAGACAGCAGAGAACGTACGCAATTGGGGCAGTTTTCCTGGTGGTGGCGGGCTTTAGCCTGCACCAGAGAGGCAGGCTAATGAACCTTTACAACTTAACCGGGTAATCGTGGGGCAGCAGGCTGGAAAGCCTGCTCTACCGGTAGCACAGGCTTTCCAGCCTGTGAACCCAGTACCCAATCAAGTTTTTACGGTTCATCAGTCCGCCACCACCGGGTTTCTCTCGAACTGCGTCATTCTTACCGCAAATAAAAACAGTATTGACTCGCTTTATTGATGAACCTGTGCTACGGTAGCGATACAGTCGAATGCGGCCGCGACCGTTCTTGCGACGACCGCACCGTTTGAAAGGGACTTCGATGGTCGTGATGATACAGCCGACTCCGCAACCGCCCGCCCGCCGACACGGCTTCGGGCGCACGGCGAATGTGCTGCTGGCGTACACACTGACCAAGGGGTTGCAGATGTCGCTCTACGCGCTCATCTTCCCCCTCTACCTTTATCATCTCGGCTACAAGCAGGATACGATTGGCGTCGTCACGGCGCTCGGCGCGGTGACGACGCTGGTCGGCGCGGTGCCGCTCGGGCTACTCGCCGACCGCGTCGGCCGAGCACGGCTGTTTGTGCTTTCCGCCGCGCTCACCCCAATCCCCTATCTCGCGATTGCCTCCACCTCGTCGCTCGCCGTCATCATCCCCGGCGTGATGATCGCGAATTTCCTCGCGACGGTTTATTGGAGTACCAACGCGCCGCTGCTCGTCGGTGCGGTCGCGCCGGAGGATCGCGTGCGCGTCTTCGCGGCGAACTCGTTTCTGCTGATGGGCCTCGGCGCGCTCGGCGCGGTGATCGGCGGCACGATCCCCGTTGTCGCCGGTCATCTGCTGCACCAGCCATCGGACGCAACGATGCCGCTGCGCATCGCACTGAGCGGGACGGCGATCATCTCCGCCATCGGGGCAATCCCGCTGCTCGGCATCCGCGCGGCAGACGGCGCACCGGAAGGACGTGCGCGCGCCTGGCGCTTCCAGAGGAGCGATCTGCGCGTCTTCGGCAAATTGCTCTGCGCGGACGCCCTGCAAGCGTTTGGCGCGGGGGCGGTGATCGGCTTTTTGCCGCTCTTCTTCAAGTTGCGCTACGGCCTTTCCCCCGGCGTCCTCGGCATTTTGTTCACGACGACGGGCATCCTGAGCGGCGTCGCATCGCTCGCCGCGCCCCTGCTCGCGCGGCGACTGGGCGACCTGCGCGCGCTGATCACGGCGCAGGCGGTGATCGCGCCCGCCATCCTTTTCACGGCGCTCGCGCCCGTTGTCTGGCTGGCGATCTTTTTCGAGGTCAGCCGCACCGCACTCCGAGGTACGGTGGACCCGATTTACACGCCCTTCGCGATGACGCGCGTCCCGGCACGACAGCGGGGCGCGCTCGGCGGGCTGTACAACGTGACGTGGGCGACGGGTTTCTCGCTCGGCCCCCTTCTGAGCGGCGCGATCCAGGTGCGCGCCGGGTTCGGCCCCGCCTTCACGATGAGCGCCGCCTGCTACGCCCTCGCTGCCGTGACGATGTTCCTTTTCTTCCGCGACAGCCCCGCCATCGCCGACGAGCAGGAGCACGAACTGCCCGTCGCAGCGTAAACCAATCATGAATACTGACCCGCGAAGGTACCAGGAAGATTCTTAACGCAGAGATCGCAGAGGACGCAGAGCGCACAGAAAGGGATTGTTTTGTCTCTCCCCTTTGTGCGCTTTGCGATCTCTGCGATCTCCGCGCTATGTTCCGTTCCTCACCACGCTATTGCCGGGTGATGGCCGCGCGACCACCGCGCAGGACGAACTTCTGAATCTTGCCCGTCGCGGTCTTCGGCAATTCGTCAACGAAGCGGACGGTGTGCGGCGCTTTGAAGTGGGCGAGCCGATCCCGCGTGAACTGGCGCAGTTCCGCCTCAG
>JALYXG010000593.1 GCA_030947205.1 Chloroflexota bacterium | reverse complement strand
CGGTCACTCGTCGCCTCGAACGATTCGGCGAGCGCCGGTTTGACATTGAGGTCCTTGTCCCATTCGAGGAGTGAGTCGTACAGGAACTCATGACCCTGCACGATGTCAAAACTGATCAATCCGTACGGAATGAGGATCGTCGGCGCCAGATCGAGCGCCCAGACAACTTTCCCACCCCGCTTGCCGGGGAGCGACGCGGCCGCGCTCGTCGCGGCGGGAGACGGCACAGAGGCCGCACTGCTCGCGGTCCCGGCGGGTGCGACCGACGACGCGCTGGCCGTCGTCGCGATGGGCGGCGGACTCGTCGCGGAGCGCGAGGCAGGCGGTGACGGAGCGGCGGTTGCGGAGAGCGACGCCGGTGCGGATGGGGCAGCGCCCGTCGGCTTCGCGGCAGGCGTATCCGTGGCGGCGCTGCCTCCGCCGCAGGCCGCAAGGATTGCCGCGCCCGTGCTGGCTGCCATACCGGCGAGGATGCGCCGCCGAGAGAAAAGGATGGAGCGGGTATCCGTCCAATGTGCCATCTGAAGTACCTCCCTATAGACCGACATCATACAGCTTGGGCTACCATGCACGATCTCACCGCGTCAGCCAGACAAGTGGCTGCTCGACGAACTGCTTGATCCGCTTGAGGAACCGGGCGGCGGGCGCGCCGTCCACAACGCGATGATCGAAGGTCAGGCTGAGGGCGACCATCTTGCGCACGGCGACCGTCTCGGCCTCCTGGTCCACCACGACGGGGCGCGCGACAATCCGGCCGATGCCGAGGATCGCGCATTCCGGCAGGTTGATGATCGGCGTGAAGGCGTCAATCTCGTACATGCCGAGGTTCGTGATCGTGAAGGTGCCGCCCTGCAAGTCGTCGCGTGCCGCCTTGCCCAACCGCGCCTGCCCGATCAGCCGGGCCGACTCCGTCGCGATCGCCTGAATGGACTTCGCGTGCGCGTCGCGGATGACGGGGACGAGCAAGCCGCGCTCGGTGTCCACCGCGACACCCATGTGTACCGCATCGTGCCGGACGATACCGCCGTCCGCGAGCGAGGCGTTCAAGTCCGGAAACTCTTGCAGCGCGACAGCGACGAGTTTCGCGAACAGGTCGTTGTAGGTCGGGGTCGTCGCCGTCTCGATCTCGATCAGCGCGCCCGCGATGTCGCTCCGCAACCGGACAAGCGCGGTCGCGTCCGCCTCGGTCGTCAGCGTCACTGGCGCGGCGGTGTGCGCGCTCTGGGCCATCCGCTCGCCGATGGTGCGGCGCATGCTGCTGATCGGCACTGGCCGGTCGGCAAGGCTTTGTTGAGTCGGTGGCGGCAGATTTGCAACCTGCTTCTGCCCTTCTACAGGTTGAAAACCTGTGCCACCCGTCTGCTGCTCCAACGCCGCACGCACATCACGCTCGACGATCCGGCCACCGCCGCCCGTGCCCGTCAGTTTCGTCCAATCCACGCCGAGTTCCCCGGCGATCCGGATCGCGCGCGGGCTGGCAGCCGGGGACGGACTGAGGACTGAGGACTGAGGAAGGGAGGGCGGCTCGAGCGCCGCCCCTACGCCCTGTCCGCTGCCTCCGGGTGCCCTCTGGGCGGGATGCTGCACGCTGCCTGCTTCCTGCTGTCCGGTTGGAACATTCTCCCCTTCCGCCACAAGGTAGGCGAGCACCGTCCCGACGGGCAGTTCCTCACCGACGCGCAGGGCATTGCCGGGGATGCGCAGAATGCCGCTATCGAGCGATTCGACCTCGGTCGTCGCCTTGTCGCTCTCGACGAGGAAGAGATATTCCCCCTCCTTGACCCGGTCACCGTCGTGCTTGAGCCATTCCACCACCGTCCCGGCCTCCATATTCCAGCCAAGCCGGGGCATGACAACCTGTATCGCCACGCGTACCTCCTGAATCAGTTGTCAGTAGTCAGTAGTCGGTAGTCAGATCATCTGCATCGTGCAATTCCTCTCACCCCCAAAATTTGGGAATGACTGCTGGCTATGGAAACTGGCTACTGACTACCGACTACTGACTACTTCTCTACGCTACCAGCAAATCGCGGATCGCCTGGGCGATGGTGCGCGGGTTCGGGATGATCGCTTCTTCCAGCGGCGCGCTGTACGGTACGGGTGTTTGCGCACCCGTCAGCCGCGCGACGGGCGCATCGAGATCGTCGAAACCGCGTTCCATCACCTGCATACCGATCTCCGAGGCGATACCGCACGGGCTGTAATCCTCGTCCACGACCAGCAATCTCCCGGTCTTGTGGACGGAGGCAAGGATCGTTTCGATGTCGAGCGGCACGAGTGTCCGGGGGTCAATTACCTCGACCGAGATGCCCTCGCCGGCGAGCGTGTCGGCGGCGGCGAGCGCCCGATTGACCATCGCGGCGATGCCAACGACTGTCACGTCCTTGCCCTCACGCGCGATCCGCGCCTGACCGAAGGGGATCAGATACTCCTCCTCTGGTACCGGCCCGCGCGTGTTGAGGACGGCGCGATGCTCCATAAACAAGACCGGATCGTCCGACCGGATGGCGGTTTTCAGCAGCCCCTTGGCGTCGTACGGCGTCGTCGGCACGACGACATGGAAGCCGGGGCAATGCGAGAAGAGCGAATAGTAACTGCCGGAATGATGCGTCGCCGCCGCGTTGCCGATGCCGATGCAGCCCCGCAGGACGATCGGCATCTTCAGGCGACCATCGCTCATGTACTGAATCTTCGCAGTCTGGTTGATCAGTTCGCCCATCGCGTCCAAACCGAAGTCAATGAACATGTAGTCCACAATCGGGCGCGAACCGGTCATCGCCGCGCCGGTACACAGGCCGGTGAAGCCGCGCTCGGTGATCGGCGTGTCGCGCAGCCGTGCCGGGCCGTGCTTCGCATACAGCCCAGCCGTCGTGCCGAAGTTCCCACCACGTTCCCCCGCGCCCTCCCCGACAACAAAGATCATCGGATCGCGCTCCATCTCCTCGCCCAAACCTTCGAGCGCCGCCGCCGTAAACGTCATCTCGCGCATGATGGCTCCTTTATCAGTAGACAGTAGTCAGTAGTCGGTAGTCAGAAAGACGAATGGATATCCTTCTTCCCTCGCGCACTCACACGTCTCGCGACTCGATACCGTTCTGACTACTGACTACTGACTACTTCCCACTAAAGACGTGATCGGTCGCCGTCGCGGCTTCGGGCCAGGGGCTTTCCTTGGCGAACTCGACAGCCTCGGCGATCATCTCCTGCACCGCGCGGTCAATCTGCGCCAGTTCATCATCGGTGGCGATGCCTTCCGACAGCAGGTGATCCCGCAGACGCGGGATCGGATCGCGCGCCCGCCACGACTCGACCTCGTCCTGCGTGCGGTAGCCCGCGTCGCGCATCCCTTCGGAATGGGGGCGGGTGCGATAGGTCTTGCATTCCAGCAAGGTCGGCCCATTACCCGCCCGCGCCCGGCGCACCGCCTCGCCCGCCGCCTGATAGATGGCGAGGACATCGTTGCCGTCCAATTCGATACCCGGCAGGCCGTAATTTGCCGCTCTGGACGCGACGCTGGCGTTTTTGGTCACCGTCGCGAACGGTACTTCGGTCGCGTACTGGTTGTTTTCGCACACGAAAAGGACGGGCAAATCCCAGACCGTGGCCAGATTCAGCCCCTCGTGGAACGCACCATTGCTCACCGCGCCATCACCGAAGAAGGCGACGGCCACCTGATCGGATTTCTTCAGCATGTAGGTATAGCCCGCGCCCGTTGCCATCAGGATGCTCGGCCCGACGATGCCGCTCGTGCCGAGCATGCCGACCTCGGGCTTGAAGATATGCATGCTGCCGCCGCGTCCGTGCGAGCAGCCCGT
>JALYXG010000009.1 GCA_030947205.1 Chloroflexota bacterium | reverse complement strand
ACGCCATCGCGGACGAGGAGCGGCTGGACGATGCACTCCACGAACTAACCGAGTTCGCGACCTCCGTCGGTTCGACACTGATTCTCGAACCGCTCAACCGCTACGAAACTCACCTAATTCACCGTTTGGAGCAGGGCGTCGCGTGGTGCGAGCGGATCGGCAGCGAGCGGATGCGCCTCCTGGGCGACCTGTTCCACATGAACATCGAGGAGCGCGATCCCGTGACCGCCCTCCACACGGCGCGGCAATATCTCGGCTACGTCCACCTCGCCGACAACACGCGGTTGGAACCGGGCACGGGCATCACCGATTTCATGGCCGCCTTCCGCGAACTACGCGACATTGGCTACGACGGCTATTGCGCCCTGGAATGCAACCTGTCCGGCCGTGCCGACGAAATCCTGCCGCGCACCGCTCAGTTCATCCGCTCGCTGTGGGGTGAAGACTAACGCCGATTGTCGCACTCGCCCGCCGATCTTCAGTACCCGCAGTCGTACTGTCTCCAGCGTCATCCGCGCCACCCCCGCCGCCACCAGTTTCCGGCCATCGGGAATCGGTGTACTGTCCTATTTCGCATAGGTGTATACGCTGATCGCCGCGCCGGAGGCGTCGCGCAAGGTGGCGGTGTCGCCGGTATCGTTCCAGATGCCGGTGTTCTTGTTGAAATAGAGATCGGTCGCGGTCGGGTTGCCCCGCCCGGAATGGACGACGACCACACCGCCCGGAGGTAAGACGAGTGACGGGAAGAGCAACATGTTCTTGCCACCCGCATCCGACAGCGTCCAGCGCGTGAGGTCAACGGTCGTGAGGCCGTCGTTGCGAAGGGTGACCGTTTCGCCGTTGAGATCGGCCGCGCCGTTCGGCGGGCGGGCGACAACTTCCACGATACGCACCGGACCGGCGCCGGTGATCGTCGGGGCGGTCGTCGGGTGGCCGGATGCGGTCGGCTTCGGCGTCTTCGCGGACGATGAGGCTGCGGGAGCGACGGTGATCGGCATCAGTGGTGCGTCGGGGCTGAGGTAGCGGTATTGGTAGTAGTGCTGGCCGATGTTGCCCATCTCGACGCGGAACGCGGGCGGGTTGGTCGGCGTGTAGGTCAGCACCCGGCGCTCGAAGAGTTGGAGCATCACGGCGGTTGGTGTGCCGCCGACGCGCGCCGTCGCCCAATACGTGGGCGAGATTGGCAAGCCGACGACCGCGACCCAGTCGAAGAGCGGTGTGCGATCCACGAGCGCGCCGTTGTCGAGCGCGGCGCCGCCCGCCAGGAGGTAGGACCAGAATGCCTGCGGCATGGTCTGTCCGGTTTCCGGCACGAAATGTATGAGTTGCGCGTTCGGATCGTCCGCTGCCCGTGCCATGCCGCTCGCCTGCACGACGAGCGCGCTGTCGGCGGTCGCGCCGGGCGGCAGCGCGAGCGTGTCGGTCGCAAACTGGCCCGTGTTGTCCGATTGCGGTCGGTCAATGCGGTCGCGCATCTGGGCGTAGGTCGGAAAGGTATTCGACGCATCGCCGACGATTGCTGTCGCGCTCCCCCGACCGCGTACCTCGATGCCCGCCGGGCTGTCACCGACCTGAATTCGCCCCGAAACGAGTTCGCGCGTCAAGAGTCCCGTCGTCACCGTGCCGCGCGCGGGGTCGGTCAACTCCATGCGCGCTTTGTCGAAGTATTGGACGAGTCGCGCGCCACCCGGTGCATCGCGATACGGTTCCGAAAGCCCCGCGCTGCTTGGCCCCGCGCCCCAAAGAAAGGGCCGCTGCACCGCGCCTGAGGCGACGGGTTCGTCCACCGGCGACCATGCCGCGCCAAACGCCGGGGATGCAAAGAGGACGGCAGCGGCGGACCGATGCGTCGCGGCGAGCGGCGCGAACGCGACGAACGTCATGCAAAAAAGGGCGACGCAGATGCGCGCCCCGTGTCGTCGTGTTGCCCGATTGCGCACCCGTCAACTCGCCGAAAGGTCGGCCGCGAGGCGGCGTCCAACTTTTGCCGCAAGGTCCTGGATATCCACGGCAGTCAAACCGCCGCGCGTCGGTGTGTTGACATCAATACTGGTGAGGACGTTCCCCTGCTGCCAGACGAGCGAGAAGACGGTGATGCCTTCGGTGGAGCGATCCGTCACCAGGTACGAATTCGTGCCGAAAACGCCGTCCGTTACCACCGTACTCGGCTGGTTGCGGAAGCGGTCGTGATTGAAGTTGAGCGCGGCGTACGCGCCGTCCGCCGTGCGGAAGACCGAGACGAGCGATTGGATCGCCGATGCCTGACTGCCGACATCGTTGCGGACAAAGACGCGCCGGTAGCCCGTCAGTCGCTGCCACTGCTTGAGATACGTCCCGTAGTTTGGGTCGGGGTCATTTTTCGCGATCAGGCTGTTGGATGCCTCGCCGTCGAGTTGGAACAGGAAGCGATCGGGTACATCGGCCGGTGTGAGGTTGTACTTGCCCGAAAAAACGCTCGCCTGCGGGATCGGGCCGATGGCGACGGTCGGGTCCACGATGGTGGATGGCTTCGATTGATAGCGCCATTGGTAGTAGTGCGCGCCGACATTGCCCGCCTCGACCTCGAATCCGGCGGGATTGCCGGGCGTGTACGTCAGCACGCGACGCTCGAATGCCTGCATCAGCACCTGCCGCGCCGCTCCCGCGACCTTCACCGTCGTCCAGTACGCCTCCGTGACGGGGTAGCCGGTCGCGTAGAAGGGGTTGGCGAACAGCGGCCCCGTCGCGGTGTTGCCCGCCCCGTCACTGACCGGCCCGGAACTATTCATGAATGTCCAGAAGACGGACGCGACAGCGTGCCGCGTTTCCGGCACGAGGACGACCGTCGCGACACCGTCCATGCCGCCCGTGCTCACTTTGCCACCCCGATCCACACTCTCCTTGATCGGCGTGTCGAGGGCGCGGGCCGGGAGATCGCGGAGTTTCGCGAGCGTCTGGTAGGTCGGTGCATTCGAGTCGTCGCCATCGCCGGCGGCATTGATATTCGCCGGGTCGCGCAGCTCGATCTGTACCGGATCGTTGCCCATTTGCACCCGTCCGGTCATCAATTCGACGACGAGCAGGCCATTCGTTACATAAAACGCCGATCCCTGCGTCGCGCCCGGTTGGGTGATCTCCATGCGGCTCTTGTCGAAATATTGAACGAGCCGCATCCCGCCGGGGCTTTGCGCGTACTTCTCCTGCACCGCCCCGCCGATCGGCGACGGCCCCCACAGGAATGTCCGCTGCACCGCCGACGCCGCGACCGGGCCGTCCGTCCGGTCCCACAGGGCGCGGAATGCCGGGTCCGCGAACGGCTCGGTCGCCCGCACCGCCGCCATCGGCGCGAGCAGTAGGACAAGCAAGGTGGGGAAGACGAGCGCCACACCGCGTGGGATGTATCTCGCGCGCATACACAAAGCCTCATCAAATACACAAAATACTGACATCATCCAACGTTCTCTCGCAGTATACCAAGTGGGGGCAAGATGTACGTTCACCATAATGCAGTGGCTACGTTACATGTGGGCCGTTCCGCGCGTCATAGCGCGCGAAGGCGGGGCGGATCAGGCCGAGCAACACGACCCCGGCCACGGAAGCGAGCCCCCCACTCACCGCGCTGAAGACCGGCGAGATGACGGACGCGACCACGCCGGATTCAACGTCGCCGAGGTGCGGCCCGCCCGCACCGACGACGAACCCGACGCTATTCACCCGTCCTTGCAGCGCGTCCGGGGTGTTGACCTGGATGATCGTCGTGCGGAACACGCCATTGACGACATCGGCCGCACCCGCGACGGCGAGCAAAATCACGCCGAGCCAGAGCAGTTTCGTGGCGCCGAAGCCGGCAATCGCGGTGCCCCAGATTGCGACGGCAATCAGTACCGCCCGGCCCTGGTGATGGAGATGCGAGAGCGGGCCGGAGCAGGCGGAAGCGATCACTCCCCCGATGGCCGGTGCAGCATAAAGCAGACCGACGGTCTGTGCCCCACCGCCGAAGCGTGTAGCCGCGAGGGCGGGAAAGAGCGCGAAAGGCATCCCGAAGAAGGTGGCGTTCAGGTCCACAAGGAGGGTCGTGGCGATGACCGGCTGGTGGCGGACGAATCGCAATCCCTCGGCAACGGCACGCAAGCCGGGGGACGCCCCGCCGCCCTGTGGCGGCATCGCGGGGAGGCGCATGACGCCGTAGAACGAGAAGAAGAAACTGACGGCGTCAACAACGTAGGCGGTTTGCAGACCCGCCGCCGCGATGATCGTCCCCGCCACCAGCGGCCCCACCGTATTGCTCACATGAAAGGACAAAAAGGATAATGCCGTCGCGGCGGGGATCCGATCCGGTGGTAGTAAACGCGGGATGAACGTCCGCCGCGCGGGTTGGTCAATGGCGGAGAGGCAGGACTGCACCGCAATCAAGACGTACAGCAGCCAGAGTTGGCGAAGATCGAGCAGCGCCTGTAGCGCGAAAAGCAGGGACACGACGGCGAGGAGCGTGGTAGTAATCAGCACCAGCCTGCGGCGATCGAACGCATCGGCGATTGAGCCGCCGAGCAACCCCAGCCCGATGAGCGGGACGGCGATCGTCAGCCCAATCATCCCGACTGCCAGCGAGGAGTGGGTGAGGGCATAAACCTGCACAGGCACCGCGACGCTGGTCATCCGGCTACCGATGACAGACAATGACTGGCCAATCCAGAGCCGCCGGTACGCGGGCGATTCCTGCAACGGCCTCGTGTCCGCGAGAATACGCCGGTACAGGGGGCGCTTGGCAGGTGGTGTCGCGGCGTCGCCTTCCTTCGTCATTGCGTCTTCCTCTCACCTACCTGAACGCGGCCACCGGGGAAAGCGAATCGTCCGCGCCTCTATCCCGACCGTATACCGGGCGGCGGAGTATACGTGCTTGCCCATGCGTTCGCCAATATACGCGCGGGGATCGTGTGTCCTCGTCCACGAACAGCAACGGAATATCGCGTGTCTCGGATCGTTGAAACTGACAAGCGTGGGCGGGGTTCCGTCATGCCCGTCGTGCAGCGACAACGGAGGAGGGAAATTATGACCGACACGCTCGCATTCGGCCTGTTCGATCTCAATACCGGCGCGTGCAGCGAGCCGGAAACCGCGAGCGCCATCGCGCGGTTGGCGGAGGACGCCGGGTTCGACTCGCTCTGGGCGGGCGAGCATGTCGTTCTGCCCGACCCGCGCGAGCCGCCTTCGCCGATGGAGCCGCTCGACCCGATCCTCGACCCGATCATCGCGCTCACCTTTCTCGCCGCACAGACGCAGCGTGTGCGCCTCGGCACTGGCATCATCATCCTGCCGCAACGCAACCCGCTCGTGCTCGCCAAGGAGATCGCCAGCCTCGATGTACTTTCGCGGGGGCGGTTCATCTTCGGCATCGGCGTCGGCTACCTCGAACCGGAGTTCCGTGCCCTCGGCATCCCATTCGCGGAGCGCGGCGCACGCACGGACGACTATCTCGCCGCGATGCGCGCGATCTGGAGCGAAGACCGGCCCACGCATCAAGGGCGGTTTGCGCAGTTCGCTCAGGTGCAGGCGCGCCCGCAGCCGATCCAGCAACCCGGCCCGCTGGTCGTTGTTGGCGGGCGTTCGCCGGGGGCGTATCGTCGCGCGGTCGAGCAGGGCAATGGCTGGTACGGCTTCAGTATGAGTGTGGATGCCACCGCCCGTGCGCTCGGCGACATTCGCGCCGCTGCTGCCCAATACCCTCGCCCGGCGTCGCTCGGCGCGCTCGAAATCAGCGTCACGCCGCGCGGCCCGGTCACGCTCGATGATGCGAAGCGGTATGCCGCGCTCGGCGTCCACCGCCTCATCCTCCGCCTCCCCACCGACCCCGATCCGCGCGTGCTGGAACCGTTCGTCACATCGGTCGGTGAAACGCTGATCGGGCGGGTATGAGGGAACCTAACCCCCGGCCCCTTCCCGCGAGGAAGGGGAGCGGACCTCCGCGAGATCGGGGTGTTCCGGGAACATCACAGCCTCACAAAGAGTCACCCCTTCCCACGCCGAGGGACGGAAGGGGCAGGGGGTTAGGTTCACTCATGCCTTACATCATCGGTCTGACAGGGAATATCGCGTGTGGGAAGAGCACGGTGCGCGGCATGATCGGGGAGCATGG
>JALYXG010000740.1 GCA_030947205.1 Chloroflexota bacterium | reverse complement strand
GCGCAGACGCGGGCGGTGGGGAGTGCGGCGGCGCGCGGGACGGTGCCGCCCAACGGCAGCGCCGTTGCCGCTTCCCCGACTCCGCCCACACTCGGGCAAACGCTCACCGGGCACATCGCACCCGTCATGTCCGTCGCCTTCAGCCCGGACGGCAAGACGCTCGCGACCGGGAGCGACGACCGGACGATCAAACTCTGGGACGCCACCACCCGCAAAGAGTTGCGGGCGCTCAGCGGCCACATGGGCGCGGTAACGTCCGTTGCCTTCAGCCCGGATGGGAAGACGCTCGCCAGCGGCAGTGCGGATACGACGATTAAGGTGTGGGATGTCGCGTCGGGCAAGGAATTAGTAACACTGAAGGGGCACAAGGAGACGATTCTTTCCGTCGCTTTCGGCCCGGACGGCAAGACCCTGGCGAGCGGTGGCGTTGATGCGACGGTCAAACTCTGGGATGTGCCAGCCGGGAAGGAAGCGAAAACCCTGACCGGACACACGGGCAGCGTCCATTCGGTCGCCTTCAGCCCGGATGGCAAGATCGTCGCGAGCGGTGGCGACGACAAGGCGGTCAAACTCTGGGATGTCGCGGCGGGAAAGGAGGTGCGGACGCTCGGCGGTCAGTCGCGCGCGATCCT
Organism: Chloroflexota bacterium; assembly: GCA_030947205.1. Classification (GTDB taxonomy): domain Bacteria; phylum Chloroflexota; class Chloroflexia; order Thermomicrobiales; family JALYUS01; genus JALYUS01. The sequence continues at coordinate 5,787 of JALYXG010000740.1, read as the reverse complement.
CGCCGTCGCCTTCGACCCGACGGGGAGGAGCGTCGCGGCGGGAAGTTTCGGCGCGATCAAACTCTGGGATGTCGCGACCGGCAACGAGATGAAGGCGTTGAAGGGCGATCAGAGCATCTATTCCGTTGCCTTCAGCCCGGACGGCAAGACCCTCGCCAGCGGCGGCAGCGCCGTCCAACTCTGGAGCCTCGGCACTGGCCAGCCGCTCAAAAACTTCGGCGTGCAGCCCGCTATCGTCAACGCCGTCGCCTTCAGCCCCGATGGCAAAACCCTCGCCAGCGCCAGCGACGACAAAACCGCCAAACTGCTCGATATCGCCGCGATCGTGAAATGATACACCGGTAGCGTAGGCTTCAGCCTGCGTTTCATGTCGCAGGCCGGAAAGCCTACGCTACCGGTAGCACAGGCTTTCCAGCCTGTGCGTCTCGTGCCGAATCAAGTTTGTAAGGTTCATAAGCCTACGCTACCGGAATGGGACGCCTCGACGTTCGCACTCCTACAGCCCACGCGCATCTGCTACAGTTGGACGATCAAGGCGTCGTAGCCGATCGCTCAACCGGAGGAGCAGCGCGCATGAAGGACGTGAAACGGCAGCCGCTGGCGGACCTTTTCGTGGGGTTGCCGCCGCCACCCGATGAAGCGCCGCTCCTCGCCGGGATCCGGGCGCAACTCGCCACCGACCCGCGCGCCGTCGTCGTACTCGATGACGACCCGACCGGCACGCAGACGGTCTACGACCTTTCCGTTTATACACGGTGGGATGTGGCGACGCTGGCCGATGCTTTCCGATCGGACGGTACCGGGTTCTATCTGCTCACCAACAGTCGCAGCATGACGGAGCGCGACGCCGTGGCGCTCAATCGCGAAATCGCGGCGCACCTGCGGGACGCTGCGGCGCAAACCGGGCGCGATTTCACCGTCATTAGCCGGAGCGATTCGACGCTCCGGGGCCACTTCCCCGCCGAGACCGACGCGCTGATCGCACCGGGCGAACCGTCGCCGCAGATCGTCCTCGCGCCCTTCTTCGCGGAAGGGAAGCGGATTACGGTCGGCGATATTCACTGGGTGCATGACGGCGAGACCGCCGTGCCCGTCGGCGAAACGGAGTTCGCGAAGGACGCGACCTTCGGCTTCGCGGCCTCCGATCTGCGCGATTGGGCCGTCGAGAAATCCGGCGGGCGCTGGACGCATACCGAGGTCGCCGCGCTCTCGCTCGCGACGATCCGGCAGGGAGCGGACGCCGTCGCGGCGTGGCTGATGGCAACGACGCAGCCCGTCATCGCCATCAACAGCGCGGAGGACGGTGACATAGCGGCGGCCGTCCTCGGTATGATGCAGGCGGAGGGGGCGGGTCGTCGCTACCTCTGCCGGACGGCGGCCGCCTTCGTGCGCGCTCGGTTCGGCCTGCCGCGCCGCCCTCTGCTTACACCCGCTGAGATGGTGCGCGGCTCCGGTCCCGGCCTCGTCGTCGTCGGATCGTACGTGCCGCGTAGCACAGCGCAACTGGAGCAGGCGCGGGCGGTGAAAACGGCCCACGCGATCGAAGTACACGCCAACGCGTTGCTCGATGATCGTCGCAACGAGGCGATCCAGTCGGCGATTGCTGCCGTTACCGACGCATGGTCACACGGCGCGGACGCCTTGTTGTTCACCAGCCGCACGCTCCTGCAAAACGGGACGGACGATGCGGCAAACCTCCGCATCGGGCAGCAAATTTCGTCTGCGCTCGTCGCCATTGTGCGCGGGCTGGAACGGCAACCGGCGTGGTTCGTCGCGAAGGGCGGCATCACGTCCAGCGACATGGCGACCAAAGCGCTCGGCATCCGCCACGCGACGGTGCTCGGCGCGCTCCTTCCCGGCGTGCCCGTCTGGCGTGCCGTGGACTCCGACCGTTGGCCGGACGTGCCGCTGGTTATCTTCCCCGGCAATGTCGGCACGGAGGATGATCTGGCCCGCGCAATGATCGCGCTGCACACGGCGGCGAGTGGGGCATAGAGGAGACAAGCATTCGCGTTACTCGGTACGATGGAACCACTTCCGCGTTCGCGGGGGAATTAATGAGGTAAACCGTCGCGACCGTCGCGGATCGGGCAGGGGCCGTGGATGACTGATGCACCGGAACTCGTCGCCCTTTATCGGCGCTGCAAAGAGCAGGACCGCGCGGCGTTCGCGGAACTCTTCCATCTGTATCACCGGCGCGTCTTCGGCAGCGCCCTCTTCATTACGCACCGGCAGGACGCCGCCGAGGAGATCGTCCAGCTCGTCTTCATCGAACTTTTCGCCGCCTTCCGCCGCTTCGACCCCGAGCGCCCCTTCCTCCCGTGGCTGTACCGCATCGTCCACGATGTCAGCATGGACTATCTCCGGCGCGACCGGCGCGGCGCGCACCTCCCGTTGCCGACTGCGGAATGGCGGCTCGACGCGCTGCTCGGGGCCGACCCCGATCCCGGCCCCGCCGAGCGTGCCGAGGGGGCGGAGTTGCACGAGACGATCTGGCGGGCGCTGGAGCGGCTCCCGGCGGATCACCGGGCAGTCCTCGTGCTGCGCCATTACAGCCAACTGAGCGAGGCCGAGATGGCGCAGGCGTTGGGATGTCGTCGCGGCACCGTCAAGTCGCGGTTGCACCGGGCGCATCGCGCCCTCGCGGCGGAACTGGGCGAGCGCCAGCAGGCAGCAGCGGCGTGGGTGGGGGATGTGGTCATCGGGCGACCGCGCATCGCCCTGGCGGAGCGATGAGAGGAGTGGCAATGCGACAAGGGATAAGAGCGAATGGCCCGGGGCACGACCCGCCGGAGCGCCGCCCCGATCACCGTGCGGACGAGGCGCGGCTCGGTCGGCTCCTGGAACGGGCGTACACTGCGCGCGAAGCGCGTATCACGACCGTGGACGATGCCCTCGCGAAGCTCAATACCGCGCTCGACGCGATTGGCACGCCACCGCAGCGACGCGCGGATCACCGCCGCCTGTTCGGCGCGTGCGCCTTCGCGATGCTCGTCGTCTTGCTCCTCAGCCCGGTCGCGCATTCTGGGTTGGCAATCGGCACGCGACATGCGGGGCAATCCGCCGCCGCGAGCGGCAGGGCCGCACTGCCCCCGGTCACGGTCGCGGCGAGCGAGGGAGACACGACGGGCCATACCCCTGCCCCTAATGGGGCGACACAGTCGGCGGTGACCAGCGAGACACCTTTGCGCGACCTCCTGGCGCGCGCGGGGATTCACGCCTCGGATCCACCCGGCGGATCTACCGCACCGCCACAACACTGAGCGCGGCCGATCGGTCCGCACTCCACGTTTCGGATCGCCGAATAGCGTCCGAGATACTCTCATCCCCGCCGGCTGCGTGGCGAACATGCCCGGTCATCGCCATCCCCGGCGTGGCCAGCAGGCCCGGTCTTCGTTAGCCGCCATTGGCTACCCAGTCGAAGAAGTGTCGGCCGATATTCCCCATCTCCACGCGGAAGTCCGGTGGGTTGCCTTCGGTGTATGTCAGCACTCGTCGCTCGAATACCTGTACCGCGATCGGTCGCTCGACGCCGCCGACCGTGAAATACGCCGCGAACGGCTCCGAGATGGCGAAGCCGATCGCCCCCATCCCCACCTTCCCTCGATAATCCGCGAAGGCGGCGAGCACGTTATGTTGCGTCGTGCTATCGTACGCGCCGTTCGCGATCGGGCCGCCGGGGTTCGCCGGGTTCGGGCTGGCGATCAGGGTGTTGCCCTTGTCGAACAGGAGGCCGATCTCCTGTCCGGGTTTGGGGTCGCGCGGCGCGAGGAGCTGCGCGCGGTTCTCGGCGATCGTCCGGTAGGAGGGCCCGAGTCCGTCCGCGTCGCCGGCGATCTTGATGAGCGAGGGCGGGGCGTGCCGGAACGACTGATCCCCCTGCTGGCGGTCGCCCGTGACCATCTGAGTGGCGAGCAGGCCGAACGTAACCTGCCCGTTCGTCACTTCCATCCGCCCCTTGTCGAAGTACTGCACGAGTCGCGTGCTACCATTGTACGGCTCCTGAATGCCGTCGGACGCGACGCCGAGGGGGCCCCAGAAGTTCGGTGCCTTGCCCTCATCCGCACGCCAGACGGAGGCGAAGCGCGGGTCGGCGAAGTTCTGGGCGGCGGATACCCCGACGGGTGCATGCGAGCCCAGGATAATCGCGAAACACATCAGCACGAACGCCCGGAACGATCCCCTCACCCTTCACTTCCTTCGTGTACATGGTGCGGTGAATACTCGACCGAATCGGGCGACCGGATACCCACTGCGGAGACCGTCGGCGTACGGTCCCGTGATCGGCGCGACCCCCGGCAGCCTGCCGGAGATGTCCGCTCATCGCAGGAAAGAGAGTATATGAAAAACCGTTGTGCTGGCAATCATGGCATGATCCCTGCCGGTATGTTCCGCACGAGTGGGCGATGTCGCGGAACAGACGATCGCCCGCGCCGACTTTCTGGTCAGCATTGCCGGGTTTGAGGTCGCCGATGACCCGCCCCTCGGTGAACTGACGCTTGCACATTCCTGACCGCCCAAGTTCGATTCGTTAATCGGGAGTCGCTCAGTATTGCTGGTCGTCTCTTCGAGGGTCGGGTCAGTGCGGCGCCCCCGGCGCTACGGTCGCTTGCTTGGGGGGCCGTCCTTGTAGTCGATCCCCGCCAGGCTCGTATCCACCGGCGCGTACTTATACGTATTCCCCGCCACCGGGCTCAGGTACCCCGCGTCTTTCACCAGTTTCGGCGCGTCCGCCACGAAGGAGACCAGCACCGGCGCGTAGACCCAGTTGTCCGCCGGGTCCAGCCCACCGATGTCCCGCCCGAGCGCCCGATGCTCCGACTCGATGCAGGCGATCTGCCCCGCGATCTGCGCCAGCCGCGGCTCGCCCATCTCGGCGAACTCGCGGATCGCCGCCAGGAAGGCAGAGTCGAAGACCCCCTCCAGCATCTGCTGCGTCTTGATGAAGGTCGGCAGGTCGGTGAAGGTCTTGTCCTTATCCGGGAAGCTGAAGGTGTCCGCCAGCGAGTCGCCCCCGTTGGCGGTGAAGAACTGCTGGTGGATCTGCTCCTCGACCAGCGCGGCCTGGATCTGCCCCTGCGCCTCCGGGCCGAGCCCGAGCGCGTCGGCGTTCGCGAGCCCGTTGCTGTAGAAGGTGACGGCGAGCTGCTCGGCGGTGCGGGCGATCGTGAAGATCCGCTTGATCTTCACCGGGTCGCCTGCGGCGCTGACGAGCGGCGATTCGAAGAGCGGCACGCCGGCGAGGGTGAGACCCGCGACGGCGCTCCCCGCCAGGAAGGTGCGCCGCGACGCCACGCGCGGCGCTGCGGCGGTATCGGTATCGGGGGTCCGGTCGGTGCTGTTCGACATGCTCTCGACTCCTCTCGCGGCGCGGGATGCGCGCCATGCTGATCGACGATTCCTCCCCGATCCGGTGCCCTCGCAGCGGATGCGGGTGCGACCCGGGACGGATCGCGCGACGGCGCTACACGCGCGGGCCGGTCAGCGCGACGGTGGTCGACGCGAGCACCGCCCGCGAGCCCGCGTCGAGGATGTTGACCGTCAGCGTCGCGTCGTTGAAGGCTTCCTGGCCCAGGTCCTCCACGAGGGTGAACGTCCCCGCGGCGCTCACCGGCGTCGGCGTGACGGCGGTGTTGGTCCCCTCGCTCGCGGAGACGAACTGGAGCAGGACCCGGCCATTCGCGGCGAAACCGGCCCCGTTGATCGTCACCTGCCCCGCGCGCGGCGAGGGGTTGGGCGTCACGGTCACCCGCGGGCCGGGCGGCGGCGTTGCGGCCGCGACGGCGC
>JALYXG010000282.1 GCA_030947205.1 Chloroflexota bacterium | reverse complement strand
CCCGATCTGGAAGGCGAGTACACGCTTTTCGAGGTGCCACGCCTCGCGGACGCGGATGCCGTGAGAATCGTCGCGGCATTCCGGGTACTGCGCGACAAGGAATACGCCGAGATCATCGAGGAGTGCGAGACGAAGTTCGTCAAGGAGATCGAGTTCGAGCATTTCCGCCAGAACTATACCTTCGAGGAGGCGGAGGAGATCGGGCAGGACCTGGAAAAGATTCGCCGCTGGTACGCGCGAATCATCGAGCGGGACTGGTTCGATGCGAGCCGTCGCGCGGCGGTCGCGGAATGGATCGAGAAGTGCGAGGAGCTGCTCAATGCATTCGAGCAGGAAGTCTATCGCCGCAGCAGCGATGACACGCCGGATGGTCCTTCGCACGAGACGCCGGGTGTGCTGGGCGTGCCGACCCCGATTCCGATTCCGATTATCGGGTCAGTGTCGCCCCTAAAAATAAAACGAACCGAAAAGGAGAAGGAGATGGATGGATGAGTACGAGTAGTGTCATTCTTGTTCTCGCGGCCTTCCTCGCGTCCGCCGTGGAGATGGTCGAGGCGCTGACGATCGTCCTCGCCGTCGGCGTGACGCGCGGCTGGCGGTCGGCGCTGATCGGGGTGGCGACAGCGACGGCGGCGCTCGCGGTCGTCGTGGCAGCGCTCGGCCCGGCCCTGACGCGCATCCCGATCAATGGGTTGCGGCTCGTCGTCGGCGCGCTGCTGCTGATCTTCGGCCTCCAATGGCTGCGAAAGGCGATCATGCGCGCCAGCGGCTACAAGGCGCTGCACGATGAGGATGCGACGTATCGCGAGGAACTCGAAGCGGCGCGCGCGGCCGGTACCGAGGTTCGCGCCGGGATGGACTGGTATTCGTTCACGCTCTCGTTCAAGGGCGTGTTTCTCGAAGGGTTGGAGGTTGCATTCATCGTCCTGACCTTCGGCGCGACGCACGGGCGAGGCGGCATCCCGCTGGCGGCGGTCGGCGCGGCGGCGGCGATCATCATCGTCGGCGTCGTCGGCGTGCTGATCCACGCACCACTCAGCCGCGTGCCGGAGAACACGATGAAGTTTGCGGTTGGCGTGATGCTGACGACCTTCGGGACGTTCTGGGGCGCGGAGGGCGCGGGCGTCGAGTGGCCCGGCAAGGATGGCGCGATCCTCGCGATTCTCGCCTTTATTCTCATCATTTCGTTCGGTTTGGTGGCGCTGCTCAAGCAGCAACATGCGCGGACGGTGGCGGCGACGCCTGCCGTGCGCGGCGCGGGGGACTGAGCGATGCACTACATCACCGGCTTCTTCGAGTTCTGGTACGACTTCATCGTCGGGGACGATTGGATGGTAGCGGCGGGCGTCATTATCGCCCTTGCCCTCACCGCACTCCTCGCGCATAACAACATCGCTGCATGGTGGCTATTGCCCGTCGTCGTCGCACTCGGCCTCAGCGAGTCGCTCTGGCGCGTGGCGCGGAAGAAGTAGATGGGGAAGTAGTCGGTAGTCGGTAGCCAGTAGTCAGTCAGACGAGATGAAGCCTCGGGCGATGATTATTGCCCGAGGCTTCATTGCTCTTGTGGGCAGATTTTCCGCTTTCTGTCTACTGACTACTGACTACTGGCTACTTCCCCGCCTACTCCCGGACGATGTCCGCGAGTCGGTAGACGCCGAGGGCGACGATCAGGAGCGAGAAAATGAGCCGCACGGAATCGGCGACGCCCGCATAGATGCTCGCCGCAACGACGATCACCGCGATGCACAGGAGGGTGTTGATCCAGATAATGCGCATCCCCGACTCCTCCGATTACGTCCGCGAGCACGCCGGTGTGCCCGCCGCCATTGTAACCCGTCGCCCTACTTGTTGGATACGCCCCTCCGCGAAGGCGCGAATCACCGCCGGGTAGAGCGCGCACTCGGCGGCGAAAACGCGCTCGCCCAACGTTTCCGGCGTATCATCATCGCGTACCGGCACGCAGTGTTGCGCGACGATGGGGCCGGCATCGTATGCGTCGTCGCAGATATGCACGGTGCATCCCGACACCTTGCAGCCATGCGCGATCACCGCCGCATGGACATGCTGCCCGTACATCCCCTTACCGCCGAACGCGGGCAAAAGCGACGGATGGATATTGAGCACGCGCCCTTCCCACCCGGTCGGCACGAGTAACTTGTGCAGGAATCCCGCATGGACGACGAGGCGGACATC
>JALYXG010000703.1 GCA_030947205.1 Chloroflexota bacterium | reverse complement strand
CTCTTGTTTCTGGAACGGCAGGCTGGAAAGCCTGCTACCACCAAGAGAAAGCGTCGCCAGTCAGCTACGTCCTCACGATGCCATGATTCCTTAACTGAACTGTATTGAGCTAAAGACCGCCGCCGCCAGGAAAATCGCCCCAACTGCGTAACTCCCTACTCATTGCTCATTGCTCGTTGCTCAGTGCTCACATCGTCAGGCGGGCGTAGCGGCTGCGGTAGGCGAGGAGTGGGTCACCGTCGTTTTCGGCGAAGGTGAGGACTTCGCCGACGAAGATACGGTGATCGCCGCCCGGATGGGTGGCGTGGAGGCGGCAATCGAACGACGCAATGGCGGCGCGCAGGAGCGGCGCGCCCGTGGTCGCCGTGCGGTACGGCACACCGCTGAACGTCGCGTTGACGAGCGGCGCGCGGTTGGCGAAGCGATCCGCGAGGAATTCGTCATCCTCCGGTAGCACATTAACCGCGAACGCGCCCGCTTCCTCGATCATCGCGACGGACGATGAGGTGGCGACGATGCAGACGAGCACGAGCGGCGGTGCGAGCGAGACGAAGGAGAAACTGCTCGCCGTGATCCCCCGGAAGCCGAGCGCGCTCCGCGTTGTCACGACCGTCACGCCCGCCGCGAACCGCCCCACCGCTCGCCCGAACGCCTCCGCATCGAACGCCGCGCCCGTTTCATCCATCGTGCTTGCCTCATTTTCGGTGTGATGTGCGTGACCCAGCCTTTCATTTCGCGAATAGGAAGGAGACAAGGCGCGGCGGCGCGTGCTGATCGTCGTCGTGCCACCATTCCTTGAGGCTGGTCAGGGTGAAGCCGGCGCGCGTCGCTGCATCGAGAAAGTCAGACAGATGATGCACGAAGGCCGGAGGTTCGATGCGCGCCTGATCCCGCTGGAACGCGGCTTTGCTACCTGTGTACTGCTTGAACGGGTGCAATTCGCAGACAAACATCTGGCCCGCAGGCGCCAGCGTCCGCGCCGCTTCGGTGAAAACAATGGGAAGATCGGCGATGTGTTCAAGCACCAGGTTGCAGACGATCAAATCCACCGACTGATCGGCGCAGGGCCAGGGCTGCGTGAGGTCCGCCGCTGCGAAGGTCACGTTGGGGCCAAATTCCTTGGCTCTGGCCTGCGCAAGCATGCCTTCCGAGAAATCAATGGCATGGACACGGTCGCTAATCTGCGCGAGCAAGTACGTGTTCTTGCCAGTGCCGCAGCCAATTTCGAGGATGGAGCGGTAGCGCCGCCCGGCGAGAACGGTGCGGGTAACCGTCTGATCGAGATCGCGGGTCAGGTTGCGATCGGTGTCGTAGGTGGCGGCCCATTGCGTGTATGCGGTTTGGACGGGTGAAAGAGTCATCGGCGGCTCCAGGGCCTGAAAGAAGCGCTACCGCGTCCGACGGGCAAGGCAGCGAACAGGATCACCGGTACAGCATACCAGACGATGATCGTCACTTTGGCGAAGGCCGTCCGCCACGGCGGGCGCAAACATGCGCCGGGACGCGACGTGTCTCAGTTTCAAGCGCGAGTCCACGACGGGAGAAAGAGAACAGGCCGGGAGAGCATATCTCCCGGCCTGTTGCCTGTCCATGTGATGAATCTTAGCGGGTACCACGCCGCTCCCGCCGCATCTCGGGCAGGGCGTCCGTGCGGATCAGATGCTGCTGCCACTGCGCGGCAAACTCCACCGTCCGCTCGACATCCCCGAGCGGCGACAGAACCGCCCGCCCAAACGCGCGGATACCCGCCCGCATCTTCTGTGTGTCCATCTTTGATAAGCCCCTTTCCCGGCATCACTGCCGTCATATCGAGAAAGAACGACTCCGCTATTCGCGGCGCAATTCCTTCTAAACAAGACCGTACCATGCAGGGGAGGATTGTGCAACTGTTCACAATGTTAGGAAAATGTGTGCCGATTTGTGCGTACGTTCGCGGTGCGCCGTGCGATTTGGCTCTGTGAACAAAGCGACAATCGGCGAGTTGTGCGATTGACAAACCGGGGAGAACGGCAAAGAAAGGGGGAGTTGAACCACGAAGGCGCGAAGAGCACGAAGGGAGAGGAGAAGATAATAGGACTTACGCAGTTGGGGCAATTTCTTGGTGGTG
>JALYXG010000688.1 GCA_030947205.1 Chloroflexota bacterium | reverse complement strand
GTTATGCACTGCGTACTAGGACTAGAGGGCGTATGAGAAGAGTCCGTACAGCGTATCAAGCGGGTCATTCGGCCGTGATCCGCCCCCTTCTGTCGCCCTTTTTGCGTCAGCGACGGGCCGATTCCACATGCAAAAGGCCCCTTGGGCATCGTCCACGGGACTTCTCATACACCCTTACTACAGCGACAGTTACAGGGCATCTGGATCGCCGCGCTGGTCCATGGTATCGAGGATCTGCTGCCAGATGCCTGCACGCCGCCATGCTTGGTAGCGGCTGTGCACCGTCTCCCACGGACCGAATTGTGCCGGTATCTCACGCCACGATGCGCCCGTCCGCACCACCCAGAGGATGCCCGCCAGGATCGTGCGATGGTCGTTCGGCGGTCGACCGATTCGCGGCATCTGCGGCGGGAGGAGCGGCGCGATACGGGCCCATCGCTCGTCCGTTAGCTCCAGTGTGATGTGGGGAAGGACGTGAATCGTCGGGCTGCCACTCGGGATCGGCTGCCGTTTCGCTCGTCGCGCGGCGTGGCAACGCTGGGCAATCGCTTGGTGATTGCGACGGAAAGCGGACCAGGCAAGGCGAAAGGGAATGCGCTCTGGCGGCTCATCGAGCGTGAGCAGCAACCGGCGGACCTCCGGCACGGTGAGCGGGATCAGTCCGGTTCGCGATCCCCTTTTTTACCCTCGACCCGATTGGCATTGCGGCGTGTCACCTCGAGGTAGGCGTGGGCCAAGAGGGCGAGGGTGATATGGCGATACCAGGCGTTCCACTTGCGCACCTCGTAGTGGTCCAGCCCGACCACCCCTTTTGCATCCTCGAAACTCTCCTCGATTGCCCAGCGCGTCCCCGCCACGCGCACCATCTCTGCAAGTGGCGCGGTCGCCGGCCCGAAGACGCGGAAGTAGGCCAACTCGGTCGCATCGCTCCGGCTGCGCCGGGCGAGCAGCCAGTGTCCCATTTCGGGTTCGGATAAGTAGGGCAGGCGGATAGAGGACCAATCATAGAGTCGCTCGCCTTGCGACCCAGTGCCGCAGGAGAGAGTGCCCCACGCCGCGTCGGGCAGGGCGGCAATCAGCGTGTCCGTCCGTTCTTGCCTCCCGTCGTGCCAGACGGCGTGATTGCAGGAGATCGCCAGGGCGTAGGAACGGCCTTCCCCTTCCAGCCAGCGCCGCAACTCCGCGTCGTTGCCGTAGATCTCGTCCCCGGCCACCCACGCCGCCGGGACCGCCCCAGCGAACGCGCGCTCGAGCATCTGCCGGGCCAGCGCGGGCTTGGTGGCGAACGCCACATCCTCCGGCACCCCGGCTTCCCGCCGCCGCTCGGCATCGCCCGCCCACTCCTTCGGCAGATACAACTCCCGATCCAGGAAGGTCCGTCCTTTGGCGCTGGCATACCCCAGGAACACCCCGATTTGGCAATTCTCGCGGCGTCCGGCCGTCCCGCTGTACTGACGTTGCACGCCGACCGACTTCGTCCCCTTCTTCAGGAAACCCGTCTCATCGATGATCAGGACGCCGTCTGCACCGCCGAGCTGTTCAATGACATACGTCCGCAGCCTGCCCTAAGGGCACCCGGCGCGGACCGCATTCGCGTCCCAGTCCGCGGCATTGAGCAGGCGCTGCACGCCTTGCGGCCCCGACTCACCGAGATGTTCAGCGAGTTGCCAGCCATTCTTCCGCTCCACGCGATCCAGCAGCCCGGCCAGATACCGCTTCGCGCGCTCGCGCGCTTCCGACCGCCGGAAACGCGGGGCAATCCGGGCATGCAGGTCGTCAAGCCCTGCCCGCCAGCCACCGATCTCCTCGCTCGTCGTCATGATACCCTCCCACTCCGAGGGGAGAGAATACCGCACTTATCCATCAACTGTCGCTGTAGTACTAGAAGCTGTCTGAGAAGGGTCACGAGTGGGCCGAGCGCGCCAATCGGCGCACCATCAGGCGGCTCATTGTCGCATAGATCATCGCCTCGCTCGTCTCACAGAGACGCTCGTACTCCTTCGCCAACCGCCTGCTCTGCCCGAACCAACTGAACGTCCGCTCTGCCACCCATCGTCGTGGGAGCACGCCCCGGAATCCCTTCGGGGCCGGTGGCAGGCGCACCCACTCGAAGCGGAGCGTTGCCAGATCATTGAGATCGCCGATGGGTCGCCACTCGCCGCGTGGTGCCGGCGGATGTTGTACGATCTCGACGGTCCAGCCCAAGTGCTCCTCGATCCACTCCTTGCCCGCCCCGGTATAGCCTTGATCGGCCCAGAGATGCTTCAGGCTGGGGAAGTCCTCATTCACCGCTTCCAAGACCACCGGCACTGCGG
>JALYXG010000278.1 GCA_030947205.1 Chloroflexota bacterium | reverse complement strand
GACGCTGCGCTACTGCTACGAGGGGCGGCTGATGGAGAATCATCGCCCGCACCACCGCGAGATGACCTTCCGCGAGGAAGCGATTGATCTGCGCGAGCGATACGGCGGCGTGCTCGCTGTGCGCTCGAAGATCCCGATCCGCGATCAGCACATGCTCAACATGCTCTACGTTCCGCCCGCCGCGTTGGCCCCGGCCGAAGAAATCCGCGCCAACCCAATGAGCGTCTACGACCTGACGGCGAAGGGCAATCTCGTCGCCATCGTCACGGACGGTTCCGCTGTGCTCGGCCTGGGAGACATCGGGCCGCGCGCCGCCTTACCGGTGATGGAGGGCAAGGCCGTCCTCTTTCAGACCCTCGCGGGCGTCGAGGCGTTCCCGATTTGCCTCGCCGCACGGCAGGTGGACGAGATTGTGGACATCGTCAAGGCGATTGCCCCGACTTTCGGCGGCATCAATCTGGAAGACATCGCCGCGCCGCGCTGCTTCGAGATCGAGAAGCGGCTGAAGGAAGAACTCGATATCCCCGTCTTCCACGACGACCAGCACGGCACGGCGGTCGTTACGCTCGCCGCGCTGATTAACGCCCTGCGCATCGTGGACAAAAAAATCGAGGACGTGCGCATCGTCATGAATGGCGCGGGTGCGGCGGGTATCGCCGTCACCGACCTGCTGATGCTGGCGGGCGCGAAGGATGTCGTCCTGTGCGACACACGCGGCGCACTGGCGCGCGGACGCGCGGGGATGAACGTTTTCAAGGACGAGATCGCGGCGCGGACGAACCCGCAGCGACTGGACGGCTCCCTCGCCGATGTGATGGAGGGTGCGGATGTCTTCATCGGCGTTTCCGCGCCGGGCTGCGTAACGGTGGAGATGGTGCAGTCCATGGCGCCCGGCGCGATTGTCTTCGCGCTGTCCAACCCGGTGCCGGAGATCGCACCCGATGCCGCCCGTGCCGGTGGCGCCGTCGTGGTCGCGACGGGCCGGAGTGACTACCCGAACCAGGTAAATAACTCCGTCGCCTTCCCCGGTATCTTCCGGGGGGCGCTCGATGTCCGGGCGCGTGGCATCAACGACGCGATGAAGATCGCGGCGGCGGAAGCGATTGCCGCCCTCGTCACTGAGGACGAACTGCGCCCCGATTACATCCTGCCCAAGAGCCTCGACCTGCGTGTCCCTTCCAAGGTGGCGGCAGCCGTCGCCCGTGCCGCGATGGAAACCGGCATGGCCCGGATCACTGTGGACGCCCAGCGCGTCGAGCAGAACACCCGCGACCTCATTTACGAGGGTCTGATCGCGGCGGTGTGAGCGGGCGGACGTTTTTTGCTGCCTCTTCGCATCAGGTGAGCGGGATGGCGGCCCAGATACCGGCGCCGGTGTTCAGCACGAAGGCGGCATTGTCGAGCGTGTCCTGCACGATCACCCCCTGCGCGAATGTCTGCGCCTGCGCGCTGAACCGCTGCTCGTCGCCCGTCGCGTAGCCCAGCGATTGTTGCAGCGCCGGGTTGTCCTGCCACACCTTGCCGAAGCCGAGTCGTGGGACAAACGTGCCGGGACGCGGGCCGGGCATCTGCGTCGTCGCCAGCCCTGTGTCCCCGAACGTCCGGGGGATCACGACGAGCGGGCCGAGCGGATCAACCAGGACGTAGAAGGTGTTGAGCTTGGGCAGGTAGAGCATCCGACCGTGCTCGAACAGGAGGAGCGCGATGCCGTGCTCGGTGTAGGCATCGCTCGTCGCGCTCCCCAGGCTAATTGCCTGCGACCCGGTCGCCTGCGCGGCGACGCGCGCGAAGACGGGCGCGACGCCGCTGATCGGCGCTTGCGCGGGGGGAGGAGTCGGGGATGCGACGGGAGATGTCGTCGTGGGAGACGCACCGGCGCCGCTGTAGCGCCATTGGTAATAGTGCTGGCCGATGTTGCCCATCTCCACCTTGTACGGGTCGGGATTCTCCGCCGTATAGGTGAGCGCCCGTCGCTCGAACACTTGCACCATGACCAGATGCCCCACACCCGCCACCTTCACCTTCGCGAGGAACGGCTCGCTGATCGCGTAGCCGATTGCGGCGAGGCCGACCCGCTCGCGATACTGCGCGAACCCGCCGGGAACATTGTGCTGCGTCGCCACATCGAAGGCGGCGATCGTCGTCGCACTGTTGACGCTGTTACCGCCGGGGATCATGTTGCCCCCCGCGTCAACGGTCGTCGTCACAGTGCTGCCCACCGGTATCGGCGCTGTAGCGACGAAGAGCGCGGCGCCCGCAGTGCTGAGTCCCGCATAGGTCGGGCCGGCATTGTCGGGATCACCGGCGATAGGGATGCCCGGCGGCGTCTTCGGCTGGAAGGTCGCGTCGCCAATCTGGACTTGCCCCTTGATGATCTCGCTCGCAAGCAGGCCGTTGGTGACGATGCCGTTCGTCAGCTCCATCCGCCCCTTGTCGAAGTATTGCACGAGGCGTTGCCCGCCGCTCGCGTCCGCATACGCCTCCTGCTGACCGTCCTTCGCGGTCGCGAGCGGCCCCCAGAAGTTGGGCGTCATCGCCTCACCCTGCTGCCACTGCTGCTGGAACGCGGGGTTGGCGAATGCGGATGCCGCCCTCATCGGCACGGCGGAGAGCAGTGAAAGCGCAACGATCATGAACACACCGATGCGGACAAAGAGTCGTCGCATGCGATTTCCTCCTCCTCGTCAGTTCCTCCTGCCCCACGTTCCCATTACCTGACGCAGGATGGCGAACTCACCGATGTGGTAGGCGTTGTGGTCCGCGACGAGCAGGATTTCGCGCAAGATCGTCTGACCGTCGCCATGCGGGATCGCCACGTCGAGGTCGGTCTGCGGGTTGCTCGAGATTGCTTCGACCGCTTTCAGGTCGGCGCGGAAGGCGGCGAGCGTTTCTTCCCACGCGGTGGCGTCCGCTTCGGCATCCGGCGCGGGCCAGTAGTCGTCCGGCCATGTAATTTCCTGATAGTGCGGGTTGCGGATGAAATCGAGGATGTCCCACTGCGTGATGCGCAGATGTTCGAGCAGGTGCCACGGTGTGTAGGGGACGTTGGGTGGGCGCGTATTGATCGCATCCATCGGGAAGTCCGCTACCGCGTCATCGAACGACAGGTGCGCGTTGCCTCCGCGCAGGAGATGCAGC
Organism: Chloroflexota bacterium; assembly: GCA_030947205.1. Classification (GTDB taxonomy): domain Bacteria; phylum Chloroflexota; class Chloroflexia; order Thermomicrobiales; family JALYUS01; genus JALYUS01. Next base: position 1,549 of record JALYXG010000278.1, on the reverse strand, counting down.
AATTGCTCGCGTAATGCCGTGTCCAACTCCATCTGATGCTCCTTACTCACTCGCACGCGAATACGCGCCTTGCTCGTGTCGCCGTTCTTGAACGCAACGGCCTGTTCCAGAGATTGGATCAGGAGGTCGCCAAAGTTCTCGCTGGTAACGATGATTCGGTCCTTGTTGGGAATGTCCTCTCTCATATTTCTCCTCCGACGGATGAAGTCGCACCATCTTATCGCATTGCGCGGAACACGAGTGGGCCGCTTCACCGTGTACACTGCGGCAATCAGACCATCGTTCGAAGAAGGGAGTAGGGAAGATGCGGATCGTTGTTGGCAGTGACCATGCGGGTTTCGCGCTGAAGGGGCCGATTATGCGCGCCCTGGCGGAGTGGGGGCATGAGGTCGAGGATGTCGGCGGGTACACGGCAGCGGAGGTGGACTTCCCGGACATCGCCGGGCGACTTTGTGGAGTAATCCTCGCCGGGCGGGCGGAGCGCGGCGTGATGATCTGCGGGACAGGGATCGGCGCGTGCATGGCGGCGAACAAGGTGCCGGGCATCCGCGCCGCCTTGTGCCACGATGTCCATTCGGCGCACCAGTGTGTCGAGCACGACCACGCGAATGTCTGCTGTCTCGGCGCGCAGATCGTCGGTGAATGGCTCGCCCTCGATCTCCTCAAAGCATATCTGGACGCGATGCCGAGCACGGAGGAACATTTCCGCCGCCGCCTCGCCAAACTCGCGGAAATGGAGCGGCATCCGGTGGGGAACGGAGGATGACACCTTGCTCGTTTGCCACTATTCCCGCAGGGCTTGGAGCGTTGCTTGTTGCAGCGACGGATCAATCAGCGCCTGCATGTGATTGACCGCGAAGGTCTGGTGTGGCGCGCCAAAGGCGTCCGGCCATATGCTGCTTTCCGGCCCGACCGCCGAATCGCCCACACTCAGTTCCGCCAGCCCGCCGAAGCGATCCCCGACGCCGGGGATGCGCGCCAATTGCTCCACCAGAAAGCCGCTCGCCGTCTCCAATAGATGAACGGTATGCCCCATCTCGCACAGGTAGAAATGGATGAAGGCCGGGTTCGTGCCGCCGAAGCCGTAGTATCGCACGCCCGGCAGCGGCTGCTCGCCGTCCGCCAGCGATTGCAGCATTGCGCTCTGCGGGTCGAGTTCGTCGAATCCTGGCCCCTGTGCCAGCGCGCCAAAGGAGTGCAGCAGCGCCTCGCGCACTCGGTTGGCGAGATCAGACAGAATGGGGTCTATCCGGTGCGTGAATAAACCGCCGAGCGGGCCGGGCAGATTGTGGCCGAGGCTGCCAAAGTCCATCTGATTGCTCAAGGTGGTGTTGTACTCATCGGCCAGCTTCGGCATGTACGAGCCGTGGTGCGGTGTGCAAAGAGTAATTACCTTGCGCAGATGTGGCACGCCGCCACTGCCGAGTTGCTTCAGCGCCGCCCGTGCCACGAGGCCACCCCGGCTGTGGCAGAGCAGGATGAGCGGCGGGGCCGCGCCGCCGCTCGCGGCCGCATCCTGGTCATAGGGGGCGAAAACGCGCTGCTCCAG
>JALYXG010000668.1 GCA_030947205.1 Chloroflexota bacterium | reverse complement strand
TCATCCCGCTTTCCGAGTACGGGACGGCCGTGCGCATGCCGAACTCGACGCAGACGGTCGTGCCCGGCCTGTTCATCGCGGGCGATGTGTGGGACCACCACTATCGCCAGGCGATCACGGCGGCGGGTGACGGTTGCCGCGCCGCGATGGACACCGAGCGCTGGCTGGGCGCGCCCCGCCTCGAAAGCGCCGAGCGCTACGCCGACTACCCGGCGGACGAAGAAATGCTCGCCACGGCAACGAAAGCGTAATTCTGAAGGATTGTTGAACCGCCAATACTGCCCAGAGGGCACCCGCAAGAACGCCAAGAGGGAGAATTAACGCAGAGAGCGCGGAGAAGGTAAAATAGGATGATTTCCTCTGTGTTCTCTGCGTCCTCTGCGCGCTCTGCGTTAATTCTCTCTTAGCGTCCTTGGCGGTTCATTCCCATTGAGTTTCGCGCGCCGCCCGCAACCGCAACGCACGAGAGGAAGCGATGATGGACGAGGAGCACGATGCTGTGACCGTCGAGGAGAACGCGGCCGCACAACGATTCGAGGCGCACGTTGGCCAGTATCTCGCATTCGCCGAATACCAGCGCGATGGGGAGACGATCATTTTCACCCACACCGAAGTGCCCACAGCGATCGAAGGGCACGGCATCGCGAGCGCCCTGGCGCACACCGCCCTCGAACACGCCCAGGCGCACTACCTCACCGTCATCCCCCAATGTCCCTTCTTCGCGAGCTACATCCGGCGGCATAGCCAATTTGCATCGCTGGTTCCCGCCGAATACCTCCCACGACTCAACAAAAACCCGCATCCGTAGCGGTATTTCTCCCCTCTCCATTGCTTGTCAGCAATGGAGAGGGGCCGGGGTGTGAGGCTTCCCGATGCGCATCGGCATGATGAACAATCCCGCCCGCGACCCGCTCCGCGAAATCCGTTGGGCCGCCGAACACGGCTTCGACTTCATTGACCTGACGCTGGAGCATCCGAAGACGGGCGCGGATGTCGTGGATAGTCATGCGGTGCGTACCGCACTCGATGAAACAGGATTAAGCGTCGTCGGGCACACTGCGTGGTATCTGCCTTTCGGATCGCCTGTGCCGCGACTGCGCGACGCGGCGATTGCCGAGGTCGAAAGCGCGTTCCCGCAGTTCGTCACGGCGGGCGTCACGCTCGTCAATGTCCATCCCGATGGCGGGCGGCGCACCGTCGGCATCGGCGTCGAACAGATCCGCGCGTGGAATATCGCCGCCTTCGCCCGTCTGGCGGCAGCGGCGCAGGCACACGGCCTCCAACTGATGGTCGAGAACGTCCCCGAACATTTCGACACCGTCGCCGACCTCCGCGCGCTGCTCGACGCGCACCCGAGCATCGGTTTCCATCTCGACATCGCCCACGCGCAAGTACGCGGCAACCGGACGCACGCGTTCCTCGCCGCATTCGGCGATCGCCTCGCTCACGTCCATCTTTCCGACAACAGCGGACGCTCGGACGACCATCTGCCGCTCGGCGCGGGCCGCCTCGATTGGAAACGGCTCGTCCGCGCCCTGAAGCGCACCGGCTACGATGCCACGATCACCTTGGAAGTCTTCTCCAACGACCCCGACTACCTTCTCGCCTCCCAACGCAAACTCCGCACCGCCTGGGACGCAACAGACTAGGAGAAAACGAGCGCAGAGGACGCAGAGGACGCAGAGAACACAGAGAGGAATCTTGTAGGTAAAGAGTTCTCGATCGTATCTCTTCTCTCCGCGCGCTCTGCGTCCTCTGCGTCCTCTGCGCTCATCCCCTCACGGTGCGATGGGATGGAAGGCGCCGGGGTGGTGTTGGAGCAAAGCGTTGTACTGATCCTGGGCTTGCTGGAGGACCCAGAGGGCGGGGAGAACGGATTCGGCGCTGATCGCCGGTTCGCTGCCGTCACGAACGGCGACAAGGAAGTCGTGGTCCTGCGCGGCGACGCCGTTCACCGTGTCTGGCCCCTGTCCCGGCAAAACGAGTGATTCTTCCCGCCCGATCAGCAGGTAGTCACACAGGCTGACGTGCGAATTGTACGACATATTGACCGAGACGAGTTGATCCAGCGGCGTGCGAACGAGCAGAGTAAGATCGAGGAACGAGGACATCTTCCGATCCGGCAGGGCGATCTGTGACGTGACCGACAAGCCCGCAACATCGGTGACGCCGAGCAGCCAGAGGCAGAGGTCGGTCGCATGGTTGCCGTGGTGCCAGAGGAGGTTGTCCGTCCACGAGCGCGCCTTGCCGGTTAGGTCGCGGTTCTCGCGCCGGAAGAAGACGTACCGGCTGACGATGTTGTGCAGCGTCAGTTCGCCACGGGCGATCCGACGCTTCGCCTCCTGCATCGGGCTGCG
>JALYXG010000647.1 GCA_030947205.1 Chloroflexota bacterium | reverse complement strand
CAGGAGCACGATGAACAAAACGGCGATCCGGTCGGCCACGCCGCGCACCGATGTCGCCGGTCGCAACCAGCACGCGCACGTACACGCCGCCATCGCTGCGACGATGCCCCCCTCATACCATGTTGTTGCGGAAATCAGGGCGAGCGGCGAGTGGGCAAGGGCTATTGACACGCCGCCGGGCAGGCGCTTCACCAGCCACATAATCTGGTGGAGCAAGTAATAGCGCGCACCGGAGGCGATGCCCTCCTCCCGCACATAGCCCGGCAGGAATCCGAAGATGCGCGTGCCGACCGAAAGGAAGGGCAGGTACGCGAGCACGGTCGTTGCGATCAGCCCGGCGAGCAGGCGAAGATTGCGACGCGGAGTGGTGAGGAATGCGGGGAGCGCAACGAGCGCGTAGAATTTGATGAGCGTCGCGCATGCGAGCAGCGCCCCGGAGCGCGCAGAGCGATCTATCGCGTATGCCTGCAATGCCAGCACGACGAAGAGCGCGGCGACGACATCAATATGTCCGCTGTGGCCTACTTCGAGGAAGAGCAGCGGATGCCACGCGTAGAGCAGGACGCGATCGGGCCGGACTCCTACCCGGATTAGGAGGCCAACGAGGATTCCCGTGGTAACGAGATCCAGCACGGAAAGGGCGAACTTCGTCCATGCCACCCTGTCGGGATGCAGCGCGTAGATGAGGCGGAAGACGGCCTGGGCGACGGGCGGGTAGATCGTTGGGACGGGCTTGCGGTTGATGCCGGGATAGATCGCACCGTCCCGGAAACGCACGACGGCCAGATCATTCGGCGCGTAACGGTACGGGTTGATCCCAGCCGCCTGGATGCGCCCGTCCCAGACGTAGCGATAGATGTCGTCGGAAACGGTCGGCGTTTGCGGGACCAGGGCGAGGCGGGCGCAGAAGGCGACGAGGAAGATCAGCGCCAGTGTCCATCGCACCGAGGGCTTGCGCCAGATCACCCACGCGCCTGCCAGTGCATAGAACGCGAGTTCCATCGCGAAGATGGCGGTGAAGGTGCGGTAGTGAGTGGCCACGACCCGCCATCCTGCAATCGCGTGCCCCCCGGCAATCAGCGCGATACCGCAGGCGGCCAGCACGCCGAGGTCGAGCAGCGTGCGGCCCCGCGTGCGGGGCGGTTCTCGGCGATCAAAGGCCACGAGGCGTCTGTGCCACCTGCGCGCGACGATCAGCGGCGCGCGCAGGTGACGGTGGCGGCTAGACAACCTGAGCAGTCACCTGGTGGTACCCGCGCGCACCCTGCGGCACGATGTCCTGGAAAGCGGAGATCTGGAGCGCTCCTGTACCATCGGTGGCGCGGACGGTGAGGCGGTACATGCCGGGTTGTGGCGGCGTCCAGTCGGCACTCCAGAGTGCCCAGGAAAGGCGCGTGCCGGGATAGTCAATCCGCGCCTCCCGCCACGTTCCGCCGCTGTCCGTGCTGACCTCGACGCGCGAAATGCCGCGATTGCCGCCGAATGCGACGCCACGGATGGTCGTCGGCATCCCTGCGGGGAGCGGCGGGCCACCGTCCGGCACGTCAATGCGCGAGCGTGTCGGGACGACGAAGTCCGGCCCCCAACCCTGCTGCGCGTAGAATCCCTTCACCGGCTGGTCCACCAGTTCGATGCCGGTCACCCACTTGACGCTCTTCTCGCCATACATCCCCGGCACGATGACCCGGACCGGATAGCCGTGCCGCTGGGGTATTGGCTCTCCATTCATGCCGTAAACCACCAGTGTCGTCGGGTCCATTGCCTTGTCAATCGGGATCGTGTCGGTGTAGCCGTCGGCGCCATTCAGTTTGACCGCCACGACGCCAGCGTGCGGTCCTACCGCTTCGAGGAGCGCGCGCATCGGCACGCCCTTCCAGTTTGCGTTGCTCATCAGGCCGGCGTCAATCCCGTTGCTGATGCACATCAGTGTCGTTTCCTGCTCAATCGGCGCGAGCGCGGCCAGGTCGTCGAAGGAATAGGTGCGGCCATGATCCGCCTTGCCGCCAACTTCGAGCCGCCAGAAAGCCTTTGTCGGGTTCGGGTCGAGGACGTTCTTGGTCACAGCGTAGAAGCGGTCGTTCGGCGTGATCGGCCGGACATCGGCGCCCTTGTATTGCAGCCCGTCGTAGGAAAAAGCGGCGCGCTTCTCGAACCGCGCGAGGCTGGCGCGCACGCCGACCCCCGCGACGACCGCCGCGCTCAGGGCAATGACGGCACGACGACCGAGCAGTTCCCCGCCGACCGGGGCGGTAGCGGCGGCGCGGACCGGCGCCGCGCTCGTGAGGAGCCGGTTGACGACCACGAGCGTCAGCCCGTAGGCCAGATAGGCGATCAATAACCCGATCACCGTAAAGGCAGTCGCCGGGCCGGGAGAAAGGCCCCGGAAGTTCGCGTCCAGCACCGGTTGCAGCACAGCGACCGTCCCGAGCCAGAGCGCCGCGACGACAATCGCGATGAAGACCAGAGCTGTGGGGCTGAGTCCGAGGCGGCGCGGCTTCGTCGGCTCCGCCGTGCGGCTGTTTTCGGCGAGCAAGGCATACAGAAGCCCCACCCCGACACCGACAGCCACCATGCCGACGAGGATGGACAGGACGCCGAATCGCTTGAGGCCGTTGTAGCCGCCGAAGCGGTCGAAGAGCGAGAAGAACTCCGGGATGCGCAGGAGTGGGGCGATGCGGTCGGGGAGGCTTTCGGGCGGGGCGGGGATGCCCAGTCCGACGCGCAACGCGATCATCGCGAGCAGCATGGCAAGCGTCGCGAGCGCCCCGCCCAGAAGTCCGACAGCGACTGCTCGCAGCCATCGGGCGGGCCCGCGTGCGGGCACGGCGCTTGGTGCGGCTTCCGGGAGGGTGGGATAGTCAGGCTCGGTCTCAGTCATTGTCGGGGCTTCCTGGGTCTCCATCGGATGGTCCTCTCCGAACATCGTCAATCGGTCGCTTTCCGGCAGCGCGCGTAGCGGTATCCGCCGGTTTCCCAGATCGCGCAGGAGCCCCACGCGACGAGTGAAACGAGCGCCGCGAATGCCGAGGTCGTGAAGATACGCTCCGCCGGTGTCGGAACCTGCGCCCAATCGGCGAAGCTGATCGCGGGCTGGGCAATCGGCTCCGCGATGAGGAGCAGGCCGTCAGGCGCGAGCACGCGTCGCAGCTCGGTAAGCGCGCGGCGACAGTCATGGATGACCATGAACAGTCGGGAGGCGACGATCCGGTCGAAGCATCCATCCGGCTGGGAGAGCGCGCACGCGTCATCACAAACGAAGCGGGCATTGCCGAGGCGTTGTTGGGCGGCGCGCTGCCGGGCGAGCGCGATCTGCGATGGGGAGTTGTCAATGCCGGTGACGCGGATCGTCGGGTGACGCGCGGCGATGATGGGCGCGTAATATCCCGGCCCGCAGCCGACCTCGGCGGCGTGCCGAGCGTGGGGGAGGTCGAGCGCGACCAGCCCTTCGGCGCGGTCGTCCGGGCAGGCCCGGTGGCGAAAGGCCGCGTACTGTGCCGCGTATCGCTCATAGACTGAGGCGGTTTTTTCGGGGGGTAGTGGTAGTGGTAGTAGGAGGGGCAGCCGTCGGGATGGGGCCGGTCGGTAGCCCACCGCGTGGGATGAGTCGGACGCGACGGGTGTGGCAGCAACGATTGTTGTCCCCGTCATCTGCGCCTCGTCGCTGTCGCAACAGTTTTCGTTCGCACCGCTTCACCTCCTGCATTGGGACGATCCCATGCAGGAGTGTAAGGACGGCGCCTTGCCGATTGATTGCCGAGTTCTTACGCTTTTCTGAAGGAAGGGCGTTCGCGAGCACACCGATAAGGCACCCGATGTGCTTCTCCTTTACTGACGCCATCGGTTGCCGGTCGGTTCCACCGTGGACGATACCTGGAGGATGTACTCAGTTAGACCGGTTTGTTAGTGGTATGGGCGAACTGCGTAAGCCCTCCAACTAATTCTTATTGTGGCGGCAGGGTGTAGACGCGGATATAGTCGAAATTCGCGGTGAAGCCGACGCCGCCCATCGCCACCAGGCCGATGCGGGCATCTTGCCCCAGCGCGTCGGTCCATGTGCCGCCCTGCGTCCATTCCACGCCATCGCGACTCGAAAACGCGGTATAGGTTCCTTCGCCCGCATGGATGCGCTTCACGATCCGGAGATAGGTTTCGGCGCCCGCCGATCCGACCACCATACCGCCCTCACGCGCGTATCGCGGCGGCACCGGATCAATCGCTTTGGTGAAGATGACCTGCCGGGTCTGCTCGCGGGAGAGATGCACGAGTTTAAGGTAGTTGCCGTCATCGCCATATACCACCAGGCCGGCCTGCACGAAATTCTGACAGCAGCCGTCCGGGGGAAGGTCGAGCCGCACCCGCGTTTCCACCGCGTACTCACCGGGCGGTTCCGGCTCGGTCAGAATCCCGGCGGCGTGATCCTCGAGGCCGCCCGCCTGTGTCGGGAAGCGCAGCATGCCGCCGATCAGGCCGACGGCGCCCGCAACGGGCGGGCGCACCCATTGCCACGGGCCGGACAGGAACATGGAGTCCGCGCCGATAGCGCCCGACGGCAGCGCGGAAAACTCGACCGAACGCGCCCGGTCAAGCCGCCCGGGCCGTTCCGCCTGACGGATGGCAAGCGCTGATCGCGGCGCATCGCCCGGCTGGGCTGCGGGCGCGGGTTGCGGCGTGTCCGAAGGGCCAAGACCGCCACGCACGACGGGCCAGCCGTCATGCCAATCGAGCCGGTCGAGGAGCGGCGGGCGCTTGGTGATGTTGGTGCCTACGAAATACGGGTCGTCCCGCTCCACCGCGTGATACAGGATCCAGTCCTGGCCCGCGAAGTCGGTGAAAACGGTGTTGTGCCCTGGGCCGATCCAGCGGTTGCCGTTCGCGCTCAGGACGGGCGTCCCGCCGACCTGGCCCGCCAGTAACGACACCCCCTCGCGATCGGTGTACGGCCCGAGGATGCTCGCGGCACGCCCGACGAGCACGCTGTAGCCGGAGACCGGGCCGTTGCAGCACTCGCCAGCGGAGACGAACAGATAATAGTAGCCATCGTGCCGGACGACCGAGACGCCCTCGTACCGGTTCGCGGCGGCGATGGGCACGTCGCTCGCCGGGTCGGTTTGCAGGCCATCCGTTGACAGACGGCGCGCCGAGACGCCGCCGACGAAGCTTCCGTAGAAGAGGTAGCGCTGCCCCGCGTCGTCGGTCGCAACCGCAGGGTCGTACACCCAGCGCCCGAAGCGGATCCCTGCCGGTGCGGGCTGCGGCTCCACGACCGGGCCGCCGCTGTCCTCCCAGGGGCCGGTTGGGCTTTCGCTCGTGGCGACCCCGATGGCGCTGCCCCGGCCAGGGGTCTGCGTCCCGTTGGTGGTGTAATACAGGTAGTACCGGCCATTGAAAAATTGGATGTCCGGCGCCCAAAGGCCGCTGAAACCGGCGAGCCACGACGGTCGCTGGCTGAAGGCGTCGCCCACATACTCCCAGTGAATCACATCGCGCGACCGCAGCATCGGCAGAAAGTGGCCATTGAGCCTGCCATTCGCGGTACGGTCCGTGTCATTGAGTGGATTCGTCGTGCAATACAGGTACCAGAATGCATCGCCCGGCTGCTGGCCATGGATGATCGCAGGATCCGGGCAACTCTCGAACGGCCCCACGGCGGTCGTTTCGATGCTGAGCGGATTGGTGTACGTGCCAGCGGCGGTATCGGTGCGGGCGAGTTCGGTCGGTGACGCCCATACCGCCGCAATCAGCAGCGCGGCGAAAATGACGCGCGCGGGCGGGTGAAACCGCGCCCACGGGACGCGCGCTATGCTCCTGCGAGAACGGCGGATCATTCACGCGCTCCATCTGTGTGGCGATGCGACCCTGCCTCGCCGTCATTGGCACCCCTGCCGGAAAGGCGATTGTCCCTTTATGCGCCGCATTGCGCAAGAGCAGAGGACAATTGCCCGGCGCGTTTCCCTTGTCGGCAGCGCGTCGGCAGCGCGCCGCCGGGGTTTCACGGTGTGTCGTGCCGCGCGACATGTGCAGCCGGGCCGCTACGATTCTCATCGTATTCTCATTTTCGTCCCGCCTTTCTCTCAGGCGTGTGTCTCATCATGGGGGTGTAGCGGGAATGGATCGGTGCGCTCCAATTGGATGGTTCGCAAGTCGGGTTCGGGTATTCCACGAGCGTACGGATGTATGACAAAGGCAAAATGTGGAGGTGCGGAAGGTATGGATGACCATAATCTCTCAATAGGACGGACGGTGAGCCGCCGGAAACTTATCGGTATGGTGGCCGGTGTGGTGGGTACCGCGATCCTCGCTGCCTGCGGTGGCTCCTCGACCGCTACTCCGATCGCGGCGACGAGTGCCCCGGCGGCTGGGTCCGCACCGACACAAACACCCGCCGCCGCTTCCTCGTCGCCGAGTGCCGCCAGCACCCCAGCGGCCACCGCCCAGAAGGTTAACGCCAACACTGCGAGTCAGGCCGAGTTGCTTGCCGCGTTCCAGGCCAACGGCATCCCGAGCGCCGCGCAGTGGGTACGGGAGGTAATGGAGTACCGGCCCTATCCGACCAACGATCCCACCTTCGCCAAGCTGCGCACCGAACTTGCCAAGTACAACCCCAGCCCCGACGTGGTGGATAAGATTATCGCCAGTCTGTCGCTGTGACGTCGGTGGAGACGCGCGTTGATCCCACTCCCCAGTTACTGCGGCGTGGCTTGCTGGGATTGGCGACCCTGACAATCCTCGGAATCGCCGTGGAATTGTACACGGAGCGCCACTGGACGCAGCCGATGCAGCTCATCGCGTGGGCGGCACTCGCGCTGACTGCCCTGGCGATTGCTCTATTGATCGGGCAGCCGTCGGCCGGTCGGGTGCGCGCCGCCCAGATTGTGGCGGCAGTCGTGGTGATAAGCGCGGCGGTGGGAGTGTGGCAACACATCCAGGCGAACTACGATGCGGGACCGCTCGACCGTCGGTACGGGCAGACGTGGGAGGGGATGTCGGCGATGTCGCGTTGGTGGCTGGCGGCACGGAAGGGCGTTGGGCCATCGCCGCCGCTCGCGCCGGGGGCGCTGGCGCAGGCCGGGTTGTGTGTGCTGCTGGCGACGATGCGCCACCCGGCGCTGCGCGCGGGTCGCACCGCCCCGGTACCGGCGACGAAGTAGCATCATCGTAGGCTACTGTGGAAGAAGGCCGCGAAAGTCCCACACTTATTTAAGGAACTTCTCATGCTTTCTGTCGCGTATCGCGATACGATAGTGGCGGGATCGGTGTGGGCAGGGACGGTGTGAAGCGAGCAAATGCGTTCGGCAGCACGCCGGGCGCGCTAAAGGATACCGCGAATGTCGTTATCGCCACAGCCGAAAAAGCGTCCCGGCAAGAAGATTACCGGTGGCCTCGTCGCCCTCAGTTCCGCCGCGATTGTCACCGTCTATGCCGCCGGGTACACGCAAACCCAATCCGCCGAAGCCCAATTCGATTCGCCCATCGCGACGGTGAGCGTCTCCCCGACGAGCGTGCCGCCGACGGTGCAGATCGCGACCGCTACGGCAGCCATCGCGACGCGCACACCATTCCGGCCCATTACTCTCGGCCCAACCGCCACGGCGCCGACACCGACGGTCGTGCCCCTGCCGAGGCTCGCGCCAACAGCGGTTGGTACATCCACGCCGGCGAGCGTCGCCACCGCGACGAGCGTCCCGAAAACAGCCAGTGCGTCCGGGGCGTACCGGGACGGCTCGTATGTTGGCCTCGGGCGCAGCCGCCACGGCAATATCGAGGTGACGGTCACTGTCCAGGACGGCAAGATCGCCGCCGCGAAGATCAGCCAGTGCCTGACCCGCTATCCCTGCTCGATGATCGGCGCGCTGCCCGGCGAGGTCGTGGCGCAGCAGTCGGCCAGTGTGGACTACGTTTCCGGCGCGACGGACAGCTCGACCGCGTTCAAGGATGCGGTCGCAAATGCGCTGGCGAAGGCGTCGTGAACGGGGCCGTCACAGCGGCGCAAACGTACCGCCGCTCCGCCGTCTTCATGGACACGCTCGTTTCGGTACAGGC
>JALYXG010000591.1 GCA_030947205.1 Chloroflexota bacterium | reverse complement strand
CCCCGCGAATAATGCGCGAGGTCCTCCGGCGGCAGATCGCGGATGCGGATATTCTCGTCACGGACGCCGAGATTCTTGAACCAGTTGATGCGCTGATCGCCCCAATACTGGTGCCACTCGCGCTCGGTGCCGGGCGTGACGAAAAACTCCATTTCCATCTGCTCGAACTCGCGCGTGCGGAAGATGAAGTTGCCCGGCGTGATCTCGTTGCGGAACGATTTGCCGATCTGCGCGATGCCGAAGGGGAGCTTCTTGCGGCTCGTGCCGAGTATATTCGGGAAGTTGACGAAGATGCCCTGCGCCGTCTCGGGCCGCAGATAGGCGACGGACGCGCTTTCTTCCAGCGGGCCGACAAAGGTCTTGAACATCATGTTGAACTGGCGCGCCGCAGTCTTCACACCGGGGCATTGGGTCGCTCCGCTCCCGCCTGCCATCAGCCCCTGCTTGCGCCATTCGGGGTTGCCGCACGGCGTCTGCTCGGCGTGGTCGGCGCGATAGCGGAGTTTGCACGTCGTGCAGTCCACGAGCGGGTCCGTGAAGTGGCCAATGTGGCCGGACGCCTCCCAGACCTGCGGGGACATCAGGATCGCGGCGTCCAGCCCGACCATGTCGTCGCGCAGCTGCACCATCGCCTTCCACCACGCCGCCTTGACATTATTCTCGATCAAGACGCCGAGCGGCCCGTAGTCCCACGAATTGCCGAAGCCGCCGTAGATGTCGCTCCCCTGAAAGATGATCCCCCGCCGCTTGGCGAGCGAGACGATCGGTTCCATGGATTCCAGTCGCACGCCGGTATGGGTCATGTGCTCGTTCCTCTCGCAATGGGAGGACTAAGGACTAAGTAGACTTGGATCTCAATCGGGAATCACTTAGTCCTCAGTCCTCAGTCCTTAGTCCTTAGTCCTTCGCACTCAAAAAGCCGCCCCAACGGTTGAGCGCCGGGGCGGCATGTTCGCGGTTATCGTGGCGGTGGAGAATTAATCCTCGTGCGCCACCACTGTTTCCGCGATCTCACCACTGGTCGGCATCATCGCGGCGACCCCACCCGCCACAAGCGGGAGCGGGGCCGCCGACGGTCCACCGCCCAGCATTTTTACCACATCGAGGCCGATCAGCGCGCCGGATGGCGCCTGCGCGGCTGGCGCGGGCCGCATCCGCTGGTAGATCTGCGTGGTCGAAATGCTCACATGACCGAGCATCGTCTGCACCTCGCGCAGGTGATGGCCCGTCGTCAGGGCGTGCGCGGCGAAGGTGTGGCGGAGGGTGTGCGGCGTGACGTTGCGCACCGATGCGGACTGCGCGTACCCCTTGAGGAGCAGCCAGAATCCCTGGCGCGTCAGCCGCTGACCGCGATGGTTGAGGAAGAGCGCCTCCTTGTCCGAACCGTGCGCGCGGGCGATGATCGGGCGCCCCGTCGCGAGATAGCGACGCAGTGCCTCGTGCGCCGTCGGCGTCAGCGAAACGAGGCGTTCGCGCGCCGCGCGCCCCTCGCACCGGATGCCCCCCGTCGCGAGATCGAGGTCGCTTTGATCGAGCGCGACCAACTCCGAGACGCGCATCCCCGTCGCATACAGGAGTTGCAGCATCGCCGCATCGCGCATACTCTCCGGCGTCTTCATGCGCGTCGGGGCGGCGAGCAGGCGCGCGACTTCGTCGGTGCTGATCGCGTGCGGGACATAGCGGTCAACGCGCGGCGCGAAGAGATGAAGCGCAACATCCGCCTCGATCTCACCCGTCTGCTTCAGATACTGGAAGAAGGATTTGGCCGCCGCCGTCTTCCGCGCGATTGTGCTGCTCGCGTATTGTCGCTCGCGCAGCGACTGGAGATACTCCGTCACCTGTTCGGGCAACACGACGCGCCATACCGTCACGCCCTCGCGCGTAAGATAAGCGGCCAGTTGCATCAAGTCATTGCGATATGCCATGACCGTATGCGGCGAGCAGTGCTTTTCCGCACCGAGCGCCACAAGAAAACGATCTACCCACGCCTCCATCCCCGTCCTCCGCCCTAAACCCCTCTTCTCCGCACCCAAGACCCCGGGACCCCGCGAAGGACGCATATCCGCGTTGTACGTCTCTCTCGCACTTTACAAAACGTACGAAATCGTCCGTGGATGCGCGAAAACACGAAACTGACGGAAATTGGTCAGAGAAGTAGTCAGTAGCCAGTAGTCGGTAGTCAGAACGGAGATGATCCCTCTGGTTACAGACTACTGACTACTGACTACTCGGTCACACCGACGCGACGCCGAGGAGGTCGCGTAGCGGGGTGTAGGGGATGTCGAATGCGCTGGCGACGGGCGCTTCGGTGCAGCGGCCATCGTAGGTATTGACGCCCTTCGCGAGCGCCGCGTCCCGCCCGACGGCTCGCTCCATCCCCTGCGTGACAAGGGATATGACATAGGGGATCGTCGCGTTGGTCAGCGCCTGCGTGCTCGTGCGCGGCACGGCGCCGGGCATGTTCGTCACGCAGTAGTGCGTCACGCCGCCGACATCGTAGACCGGGTCGCTGTGGCTCGTCGGGCGGGCCGTCTCGATGCAGCCGCCCTGATCGATTGCCACATCAACGATCACCGAACCCGCACGCATGGAGCGAACCATCGCCTCCGTGACGAGCCGTGGGGCGCGCGCGCCGGGGATGAGGACCGCGCCGATCACCAGATCTGCCTCGGCGACGCTCTCCGCTGTGGCGTGTGCGGTACTGTAGAGGGTCGTCAGATGGCCGGGGAAGACCTCGGAGAGGTAGCGCATCCGCTCAATGCTCTTCTCCAGCACCGTGACGTGCGCGCCCATGCCGAGCGCCATCTGCGCCGCGTTCGTCCCGACCGTGCCGCCGCCGACGATCGCCACCTTCGCGGGGGCGACACCCGGCACGCCGCCGAGCAGCACACCGCGCCCATCATAGGTCTTCTCCAGATAGTGCGCGCCGACTTGAATGGACATCCGGCC